>NZ_CP097759.1:300000-600000 GCF_023586365.1 Blochmannia endosymbiont of Camponotus sp. | reverse complement strand
TGTAATATTAGGCGGAGGCATCATAATGCAATAACTTTCCTGAGATGTATTTCCATGGGGGCTAAAGTAATCCCCATATTCCCAAAATTTATAAATTGGTTCTTCTATATCTTTAGGATTATATATTTTTTCCACGATATAATTACTCATTCAGTTGGTATGTTAACAACACTTATCTGAAATCCATTTTTTTTGTAAGATCGGTATCTGTATCTTGCCCATTTTTTTAAAATGTTAGGTATGGGAACAAAGTCTATTATTTCGTTAAAATCTAAAAAAAAGTTCATATTTTTTGACATAAGATTTATTAGTAGATCTTTTGGTTGATTGTCGTAGCAACATTGATTCCAGTATATGATTATTGGAGTATGATGGGTGGCTTTTCCAAATAGATTATGTGGCAAAAATGAATTTTGATCAAATGTCCACAATATTTCGTCTATTTTTGTAGCTTGATGTTTATCTTCGCAAGTTACTAAGATGGTTTTTCCGGATCTCCATTGTGTGCTTATTAACTTACAAGCAAACCGTTCTATGCAGTTAGGTTTATTTTTTTGTTCAAATTCTTGAGACAGTAAATAAAAAGTACCGCGTTTCATACGTTATTAATTTTTATTGTTTTTATAGTCAATAAAAACTGATTATTTAAATAAAACATAAATTTATTTTGATGTAATTTTGTTACAAAGTTAATACTGATTAATAAAAATAATTTAAATTTTATGGGATGATCTATTGATCAGATATTGTGATAAAAGCGCAACGGGTCGCCCCGTTGCGCTTTTATCACAATAATCAGATACCCATGCTGTTCCAGCAATATCTAAATGTGCCCAGCGATATTTATAAGCGAACTGTTGAAGAAAACACCCGGCTGTAATAGCGCCGGCAGGTCTACCCCCAACATTTGTCATATCCGCACATGTAGATTTTAATTGTTTTTGGAACACTTCATCTAATGGTAATTTCCAAACATAATCTCTGGATTGTTGTCCGGCTAGAATTAATTCGTTAGCTAAATTTTTGTTATTAGACATTAAACCGCTAAAATGATGTCCTAAAGCAATAACACAAGCTCCAGTTAATGTAGCTATATCTATTACAACATCAGGTTTATAACGTTCTGCGTATGTCAATACATCACATAGAACCAAACGACCTTCAGCGTCGGTGTTTAATACCTCCACGGTTTTTCCTGATAAAGTAGTTAGTATGTCACCTGGACGAAATGAAGTATTACTTATCATATTTTCACACATAGCAAGTATTCCGATAATATTTAATGGTAAATTCAGCTCTATGGCTATATGCATAATTGCATACACTGCAGCAGCTCCGCACATATCATATTTCATTTCATCCATTTTATTTGATTCTTTAATAGAAATCCCACCAGAATCAAAGGTTAAACCTTTTCCTATAAATACAATAGGAGGAACATTAGACCCTGCAGGATGTCCTTTGTATTTAATTATAGGCATTGTGGGAGCGTAATTAGACCCTTTTCCTACCGCTAAGTAAGCATTCATGCCTAATTGTTTCATTTCTGAAGCATTGATTATATTTATTGTGACGTTCTCACAATTAGATAATTCATTTGTTTGATTTACAAAATAATCAGGGGTACAAAAATTAGGGGGCATATTTCCCAGGTCTTTAGCTATTTTTATTCCGTGAACGATAGATAATCCATCCCTAATAGATCTTTTGCAAGATCCTAATTCGTTTTCATTAGGTATATGTAATGTTATCTCATTTAGTGACTGATTTAGTGTAGTTTTATTGTTGTTAAATCTATTAAAAACATATAATTCTTCATGAACGATTTCCATTGTTTGTCTTATTTTCCAATAATTATCGTATCCTTTTATATTTAATTCGCTTAAAAAAAGTAATATTTTAATTATAGGTATCTCTTTACATAATATTGTTATTTTTCTAATTAATTTTCTATAACAATTTTCATTAAAATCAGATTTCTTACCGCAACCAATTAATAAAATTTGTCTATTATGTAAATGAGGTACATCGTATAATAAGAGCGTTTGCGCGGTTTTTCCGTACAATGCACCACGCCGCAACAATGAACTGATATATCCTTTGCTTACGTCATCAATTTTTTTTGTCGAAGGAAATAAATTTAATTCTTCAAATATACCAGTAACGATGCAACTATCAGGATATAATTCTAGATGTCCGCTAGTAACGCTAAATTTTATCATAATATTTCCTGTATATAAATATATCAAAATGAAATATTTAAAAAATAAATCAGTTACAATATTCGCATTTTTATATTTTATGTAAAATATTGAAACATATCACTGTGAGATTGTATTGGGTTTATAACATAATGATAATTTTTATTGCATTATAAAAAAACCGGATATGTATTATTTCTTCAATATTACAATCTGTTACTATTACGATACTTATTTTTTATTTAAAAACAAGTTTTTTAGGTAAAATAATGATATTTACCAAATATATATTGAAAGAAATATTTAAAAATCAGTTAATCATTCTAACATTATTATTTTTAGTGTGTTTTTGTCAAAAATTGATCAGAATGCTGGGTTTGGTAATAGATAGCAATATTTCAATATATTTAATTTTTCTATGTCTTGGATTAAGTATGCCGGAATCAGGAAAATTACTCATCCCCTTTAGCGTGTTTTTGAGCGTATTGGTAACATTTTATCGATTACATGCTCATAATGAAATTATAGCTATGTATTCTTGTGCTGTAGATAAATACATTTTTTTAAGAAGTATGTTTGTTTTTAGTTGGATCGTTGCTACATTCACTATGATTAATATAGCGTGGTTATCTCCTTATTGCTCAAGTTATCAAAGTAGATTATTGTATAAAATTAAGGAAAACATTAATTTGGTTGTTTTGTCAGAAAAAAAATTTCAACCATTAGTTACCAAATATTTAATTTTATTTGCGGGTAGTATTCAGGGAAGTAAATTAAAAAACGTGTTTTTATCAAAAATAAATCCAGACAAAGATAACAATATGTTTATAATTATTACCTCAGATCAAGGCAGTATTCGTAGAAATCCTGATGGTTCCCGATTAATTATTTTAGAAAACGGCACATATTATGAAATTTATAATAAATGTGAGTTGTGTAAGGATGTGCTTATTACTGACTTTTCTCAATATCAAATGCTAATCAATAATACTATTAAAACATTGTATAAAGAAAATGAGTCCGTTGATCATATGTCTATGCATCAGTTATGGTGTTCTGATAAATTAGAAATGCGCGTAGAGTTACATTGGCGTTTAACTTTATTAGTATCTATTTTTCTTATGCCGATGATCGCAACGTTATTAATCACTGTTGTTTCATATAATTATTTAGTAAATTTATTGGTAACAGTTTTTTTATATATAATTTTTTTTATTTTTCATATTTTACTACGTTCCTGTGTTCTTTTAGATAATATAAATCCTATAGTATGGATGTGGGTTATTAATAGTATTTATCTATCGATAGTTTTATTGCTTAATTCATGGGATACTTCTTATATCAAAAAATTAGTTTTAACAATGTGTTATCGTCATCACATAAAAATATAGTGTATATGTACAGCATTTTAAATTATTACATTATAAAAATGGTAATATCAAATACAACGACGGTGTTTCTAGTGCTACTATCTTTATCTAGCGTAATTAAAGTGATTGATGAACTGCGTAAGATAGGAGAAGGAAATCATTCGGTTTTTGAAGTTATTATTTACATGATTTTAAGTTTGCCAAAAGATTTTGAATTATTTTTTCCCATAGCTACTTTATTAGGCGGTCTTTTAGGTTTATGCATGCTTGAAGTACATAATGAATTTATAGCAATGCAGGTCTCTGGATTTAGCAGAGTACAGATCACTTTATCAGTCATAAAAGCTTCTATTCCTGTATTATTATGCAGTATCATTTCTAATGAATGGGTAGTGCCTAATAGCGAAAAAATAATGTGCATGTATCGCAATCAATCACAACATGATGCTTCTTTGCTTTCTATAAAGATTAAAAATCTGTGGTTCATAGATAACAATGATTTTGTTTGTGTTGAGAATGTAATAGCCCATAATGAATTATTAGGAGTAAAGCTGTATAATTTTAACGAAGAAAAAAAGCTAAAAAAGATATATTATATCGAACGGGCGGTGTTTGTTAATAAAGTATGGCATTTGATTAATGTAAATGAATTGGATATTTCTCAAGAAATATCCGTTGCTAATAAAAAAATACCACATTCTGAATGGAATACTGAATTAACTCCATATAGATTATCCATGATGATTACTCATCCAAATTTTTTATCTATCTCTAAATTATATCATTGCGCTAAATATTTTAATAGAATTGGGCAAAATTCTAAATATTATCAAGTGATTTTTTGGAAGAAAATATTATCCCCTATCTCTGAATCGGTTATGATCATAATGGCGTTAGCGTTTACTTTTGGGCCATTATATAAAAAAAAGATAGGTGTTAGATTATTCGTAGGAAGTATAGCGGGGTTTTTATTTTATATTTTAAATCAAATATTTGGAATACTAAGTTCTATGCACAGTATTTCTCCAATAATTGGATCAATATCGCCTAGTATAATATTTTTGGTAATTAGTGTTATCATTATGCGGATATATTCATAATTTTGTGAACATAAAAATTTTTAATAAATTTTTTTATATTATTTTACGTAAAAATATGTTTTTAGTAAATTCTCTCAGCCATTTATGAGAGGAAGAGTAATTATGTTTAGAATGCCATGCTTGAATAATGCTTTTTTTTCCTAAGTTAAAATCAGTATTAAAATGTGTTACTGGCATATTTAATTTCTGTATCATTGTTAATATAAATTCTGGTATTATTGCCAATGCATCTGAATGAATTATAGCGTTTATAGTAGTAATATATTCTGGAGTAATACCAATTAAGTTGCGTTCTGACCAAAAATATTTACTACATTCATCGGAATTGGTTAATTGCTCATGTTTGGTTTTAATGAATTGATATTTTAATAAATTGTCCATATTTTTAGTTTGAGATAAAATAGGATGATGGTTCCGAGATATTATACAACATTTGGATACGTAGATAGTTCGAATAGTTATTTCTGGGTTAAGTGCGCGCATTTCTCCTATATATAAATCTATGGTGTGGTTTCTCAAAAAATTATCATCGTAGTCTGAATCATTTACTAAATGAATCAATGCATTGGGAGCTTTATCTTTTATTTCTTGAAATAAGACGGTATTAAGGATAAAGAGAATAGCGTTATTCGATGCAATAATAAATGATATGGTAGTAATTTTAGGTTCGAATACTACGTTACTGTTAAATATTGATTCAATACGGTTCACTAACTCTTTAATATTTTCTTTTAGAGAGATTGCTTTAGGCGTAGGGATTAATTTAGTTCCACTGCGAACTAAAATTTGATCGTTAAATAGAATGCGTATTTTGTTAAGGGATTTACTAATAGCTGGAGCAGTGACATTCAATTTTTTTGCTGCTAGGTTTACACTATTATCTTCGAGTAGTGCATTGAGGATTATTAGTAGATTGAAATCAAAATTATTCATATAATAAATTTTCATGTAATATTTATTTTACCCTGTATTATAATGTATAAATATATAAGAGTAAAATATATTAAATGTATCAAGCATAATATGTTCGTTGATCACAGATATAATCGAGCACACAACAATATGATTGTATTTTTGTAAGCATAAGCAGCATCAGCGACGGGTATTGTTGATATAAGTAAAAGTTATTACTATTATTATAATGTAGCATATTAAATATGCATTCAGTCATTATTTATGTTGCAACAATGAAATGTTTATAGATGGTTTTGTGAATTTTTTTTAATATTTTTTAAAAATTATATTTTATGGAAAAATTATATTATGTTTACAAATTTAATACTTTGCACTGAATGATTGTGAAGAAATTGATTCTGTATATTGAATTCTCTTGTAAAATTTGATAAATTTTAGTGACTGCAAGTTCTATATCAGATGGATTTGTTAGATATGTCATGTTTTGCCGAAGTGGCGAAATAGGTAGACGCAATTGACTCAAAATCAATCACCTTAATGGCGTGCCGGTTCGAGTCCGGCCTTCGGCAGTGTTGTATCAAGTAATTATAAAAAATAATTTTAGATGAACAAATATTGAATTTTAATTTTTTGTTTTTAACAGATAACAATAATGTCGTGTTGTGACAACAAATTTTATATACTTGTAAAGTAAGTTTTATATTGGTAATAATCTAATAATTTTAGTAATTATGCAAGTATTAGCATGAAAAATCTAAAATGTTTATACGAATTCATTAAATCTGTAAGGATTATATGTTAGCCTGGCTTTCAGTAGTGAAAGAAAGTGGTTGGTGTTGTGTTCATTGAATGTTATGTTATAACATAACTAAATTATTAAGGAAATTCACTGTTGTCATATCACTCTAAGCAACGTTTGTCTATTGGTATGAAATTGTTTCTTGCTTCAGGTTTGGTTCGTATGCTCATAGTACTGGGTATATTGCTATGTTCATGGGCTGCTATTTTTTGGTCCTCTTTGTTACCATGATAATACAAAGTAAAACGATGATGACATTATATAACTTAATAGCGGGTTACTACGGTCGTAATGTTAGTCCATCCGTAAGTGGTCGGATTAAATATGGTAGCATGATTGCTATTATAGGGCCTAACGGAATAGGAAAATCTACTTTATTAAAAACATTAGCTGGATTGTTACCTCCAGTCTCCGGTCGATTGGAATTTGGAAAAAAAGGTAGACCTCGTATGGGTTATTTACCTCAGAACAGAACTATAGATCCCCATTTTCCATTAACTGTATTCGACGTGGTATCTATGGGTTGTTGGCCGAGAATAAATTTATTAAAAAGACTGAATCAACATCAAAGAGCAGTGATCTGGCGTTCTTTAGATCAGGTAAAATTGTTAGATGTATTAAATCAATACATAGAAACTTTGTCAGGAGGGCAAGTGCAACGTATGTTATTTGCTAGAATATTGGCTCAGCAAGCATCATTAATTTTACTTGATGAGCCATTTCAAGGAATTGATATAAATACTTGCAAAATAATGATACGTGCTGTAAATCTATTGTGTAGGCGTGGATGTACTGTGATTGCTGCACTACATAATCATGAATTCGTAACTGAATATTTTCCTAATACATTGTCATTAACTTATTCTCGTAGTATTTGGAATCCATCCATATAAATGCAAAAAAATTAATTTTATGGTATTGTGAATTGATTACATATGGCCTATGTGTATGTAAATATTTATTTTAGAAAAGGAAAAGGTTTGTATGATGATTCATATGTTATTTGATCCTTTTATTAACTGTGGATATATGCGAAGAGCTATAGTTGCGTGTTGTGTATTATCTATTAGCATAACGCCAATAGGTAGTTTTTTAATGTTGAGGCGTATGAGTTTAGTGGGAGATGTGTTATCTCATGCTATATTACCGGGCGTAGCGATAGGGTATTTTTTTTCAGGTATGTCATTTATGATAATGAGTATAGGGGGATTTATTTCTGGATTAATGGTCGCGATATTATCTAGTTGGATTAGCGAAAAAACATTGTTGCAACAAGATGCTAGTTTTGCTGGGCTTTATCTTGGATCTTTGGCATTTGGAGTTATATTAATGTCGTTACATGGTCCTAATGTAGATTTGTTGGATTTGTTATTTGGATCTATTTTATCTGTAAATTTATTAAATTTAGAATGTATTGGGATCATTAGTACTATAACTTTACTTACTATCGCATTATTTTACAGAGCTTTAATTATTGAAACATTTGATCCAGATTTTTTAAGAGATAATAATGTTGAAGCATCGAGATGTATTCAAATATTTTTTTTATCAATAGTTATGTTGAATTTAGTAGCAAGTTTTCAAGTGACTGGTACTTTAATGTCTGTTGGTTTAATGATGTTACCTGGGTTATCAGCTCGGTGTTGGGTTAAGAGTTTAATACATATGTTATTGTTATCAATATTTATTGCTTTTTTTTGTTCGTGGATCGGGTTGCTTGGGTCATTTTATATGTTTTTGCCTGCAGGCCCGACTATAGTGTTCTGTGGTAGTGTAATTTTTTTAATTTCGGTGTTGTTTGGCAGGAATAAAGGTATTTTATTTTCTGTATATAACAAAAAATAAAAATTTCTACTGTTTATTTAATTAAATTATTTTTTGTACCTGGCAAGGAACTCGGTGTGTTTTAAAGATATAATTTTGGATATAGATGATCGCGTTATATATAATGATACCTGTAGAATATATATTAACATTGATCTGTACACGCTATACCAATAACAGCAACATATCTTAATTTCCATTTAAATAAATACCTGGAAAGTCTAAGGAAATTTAAGTATTGATTCAAGAAGGTTCAGAATAATGATATCAATAATTAGTTTTGAGTGAAATTAGAATAATTATAAGATATAAATAAAAATAAATTATTAAAATAATTTATTAAGAATATATAGTGGATAATATTCTTCATGTCTTGTTCTTGATTATCTTTATAAGCAAAATCGCTGTTTTGGTTAAAGTAATATTAGTTATTAAAAATATAAATGTATTTATACTTAAAATATTATCAATTTGTAATTATTTTAACTGATTACTATAAATTAGTATAATATGCCTGTTTAAAAGTTGTTTCTGTGGAGCTAATTATTTAGCTGACGATGTTCATATTTTTATTATATGATATATAAAGTATCTGTTATTAGTAATTTCATATTCACTTTGATGCGAAGTGTTAAATGTGGTGATTTATAGATTAATTTACATGATATTTGTAATATATATATCACAAGTTATTTTTTGAATTGTTCGGTATAGTGTTTGAGTGTTTAATTGTTAAAATTGTTTGACTTTAAATTATTACATATATATATATCATGTTTTATAGATTAAATACATTCCCTAAGTATACTTGTTGTACGTGTTTATTATTTAATATTTCATTAGGAGATCCATGAGCAATTGATTTTCCTTGATTAACTATATATGCTCGCTCACATATACGCAATGTTTCTCGTACATTATGATCGGTGATTAGTACTCCAAGTTTGCGGGCTTTAAGTTGTTTAATAATTTTTTGTATATCTGTTATTGAAATTGGATCTACTCCAGAAAAAGGCTCGTCAAGTAATATAAATTTAGGGTTAGCGGCTAATGCTCGTGCAATTTCTACACGTTTTCGTTCTCCTCCAGACAACGTTTGTCCAATATTGTTTTTTAAATGACTAATATGAAAATTATTCATTAATTCTATAATAAGTTTATTACGTTTTTTTGTATTGAGATTACGTTGAGTTTGCAATATAGCCATTAAGTTGTCAAATACAGTTAATCGACGAAAAATTGAGCTTTCTTGAGGCAAATAGCCTATCCCTAATCGAGCTCTACGATAGATTGGTAACATGCTAATATCTTTTTCCCCAATTGAAATACTACCGGAATTGTGTTGAACAATTCCTAATATCATATAAAATGTTGTAGTCTTTCCAGATCCATTTGGGCCTAATAATCCAACAATTTCTCCAGAAGTTATATATAAGCTTATATTTTTCACTACATATCGTCCTTTATAAATTTTGGATAGATTTTTTATAGTCAGTGTTGTCATAAAATTAAACTATCACTAATTATATAGTGTGTATTAAATATATTTTCAGATAGATTTTTCTGATAAAATTGTTATAACTTTATTTCCTTGATTAGAAATGGCTTTTATTTGCTTGTTTTTTATTGAGTATATGATTTTATCACTTTGTATAGAGTTTCCTGATTGTTTTATGTAAGCATTACCAATCAGAGTAATAGTGTCATCGCTGGTATTGTAATGTATTATCGATGATTGAGCAAATATCGTATTCCCCATTTTTTGTGTTTGATTTAAAGTAACAGGGTTTCCATGCGCTTCTATCATGGATAGATGATGCGTATCTTCTGTATGAGAGATTAATATCTTATCTGCATAAAGATCAATATTTTTATATTTAAGTATAACTCGATCTGTAAAAATTATTGTATTAGTCAACATATTAATTGATTGACATTCAGAATATACTTGAAGTATTTGTGATTTTTTATGCGCTAAAGCGTGAGAGTATGTAAATATTAAAAGTATATTGATATAGGTAAGTATTATTTTGTATTTACCATATGCATTGGATTTCATAACAAGTTTGTGCGCTATCAATTAATTTTGCTGTTTGGGTATGTAAATTGGCATGCATTTTCATGCCAACAGAATAAAAATAATGACCATGTATAATTACTTTTTCGTTTGAAATAATATCTTGAGTTATTAAGTTAATTGTCGCTTGGTTTGTAATAATGGATTGAAAGTATGCGTCATGTATTAAATTATTGAGATACACATATCCGTATAGGTGCAGTGTTTTTTCGTAACTTAGTTTGGCTTGATTTGCTATAATTTTCCATGTTGGGATATTGTTATCGTCAAAAGCTGTAATGCTAGGATATATGAACCAAGTAATTCTTTGATTTGAAAAACGTTGAATGCAGTGCGCTGTCAATTTAAATTTAAGTTGTCCTGTTTTATTATATACATTAATTGTTACATCGTTGCCTTGATGAGTACATATATCATTCTGAGTTAATGAGTGTAATGATGCATTACACATGATTAATGATTTTCTCATAATAAAATATAGAAAGATTATTATCAATATCAATAAAATTGCAATAAAAGTATATTTTTTATTTTTTTTCAGTGATTTTGCTACATAAAACATTATGGGGGATCTCATATTTAATGATTGTCATTTAATATTTTTTATTTTTAGACAATAAAAGATATTTTTGGAGAGATGATTATGAATCAATATTATTGTTGTGATTGTTAGTTTTAACTTTTTTTGACGAAATACATATTAAAATAAATAGATATTTAAGATATATATAAATAAATATTTTTAGATGATCTTTTGCAAGATAATGTATAAGAAATTGTGTTGAGATATAAATTATCAGTACAGTTATTAATACTTTTATATTAATATTTCTGATATATATATTATATAATTTTGTTTCGGTGATATATATATCCGAGGAGTATTGCGTGTTTTTAAGTATTTATCTATAACAAGATCGCGTATGTTAAGTATTGTAGTTTAATTTGCTTGAATAGTATTCATTATACATGAATATGCTCAACATAATTAATTGCTATGTCAATTAATTCATTTTAATGTAAATAAATATATATTACTGTTGATTTACATAGATTTACAATCGTTTAATAGGCAATTAAATAAAATACCTGAATTTATTTTTTTAAATAGATTTTTTAATGAACATCAGAATTCAATCTAATATTATTTACACATAGAAAATAGATTTTCAATTTTTTGATATATATTTTTAACGAAGTGTTATACGTATAATATTATTTTCTATTAAAAATATTTTGGTTTTTTAATAGAAAATAATAGACACAATAACTTGTGTCATAAAAATAATCATGTTTCTAGATGAGAATATGGATCAGTGAAAAAGTATTTTACCATTAAACATACGAACGTATAATCTTTATATAAGATTAATTTATTATCATTCTTAATGATTATTTATGTTAAAGACTTGTTGTGATTTATTCATTAATGTGGTAGACAGAATATCTGTGATTACTTAATGAATGTTTGATATTTCAGTAAAAATATTAAGTAAGTTATGTATTATAATTTATTTCATTAAATGGATGTGTGTATTTTAATTTTTTGTTTTTATGGAAAAAATTATTTTTAAAATTAAATTATTATTTATGATGACTACAGTCTAGTCTGTAGAGTATAGATATTAAAAATAGAATAGATGGAATAATTGCAAGTGTCATTATAAATAGAGACATAAGCGTTATGTGATTTGTTGAAAATAAGTATTTATTTAGGGTGTATTTAAATAAAAATTATTCTTATTATTATGATTGTTCAAAATCAAAAAAAGAATTTGATCTTTAATAAAATTAAAAATTGAAAATTAGAAGGTATTTGAATTTTGAAAGAAAATTTTCATTTAAGGTATATTTAACTATAGAGATAAAAGTACATTAATATTAGTAATTGCATTATTCAATATTATTTGTTCAATCAATAATGATGATTAAAGAATCATTAAAATTTTTTGTTGTAATTATCATTATTTTGACGATATTAATAATTAAGAATACGAATATCTTAAAATAGTTAAAGATATTACATCGCTATGATAGATGTTGTGAGATAATTGTTAATTATCGTTGTTGATTGCTTGTATGTAGTGTATATAAAAATATAAGTAAAGTGCTATTTATTTGATGTTTATTTAATTTGTTGAATATAACATTTAATATGATTTCAATGTCAAAATGTGAATATTGTTTTTTTATAAAAAAGTTATTAAGATATAGTTAATATTAGTTTAAATTAGCGACAAATAATAATACCGTGAATTTAAATAATAATCGATACATATCTTAAGGTTGTATAGGTACAGTAATAAATGATTCAAATCATAATTTTTATTATTTTTCAAGTTTTGGTATTGAAATCATAAGAATGTGCGTATTTGTATTTGGCAATTACAAATAGGACAGTCCTTATATTTGTAATAAATAAAAAATAATTTTTTAAGTTGTATAGAGTCTGCTGATCATCAATATCTCTCTATTTAAGAGAGGTTAATACTTTTGCGTCGATTAGTTATTTTATAGATTATATGAATAATTAATTTTTATTTTTATTGTAAATTAAACATAATTATTCTGATTAACAGCATTACAATTGATTTTTGATATATATATTTATATATAGATAAATATATATCTCCTTGAGATATGTTATTATGATTGAATGAAAAATTAAAATGAAATCTTTTTAATGTAGGATATTATATCCTATGGATATAATGGTATGCTTTTTAAAAAAAGCATAGTTGTTTATAGTATTTATGCTAAAAATAAAATTAGATCTTATTTATTTTTCATATTTAAATAAATATTTTAGCGCCAAATACTGATATCTCATTTCTGAGATATATTTATTCGCTATTTATAGCTGCAAGGATGTTGTTGTACGCTTCTTTTTTTAGGAATATAGAGTTTTTATATTTATTTATATATAGTAATTATATAAAAATATTCTATTTAATAACGGAAATTTCTTGATATTTGTTGGGTTATTTTATAAATATTTTATATTGTAATTTATTTTGTAAAAAGAGTGAGAACAGCAATTAATTAATAAATTATATTATTTATAATAGTTTAAATAATTCATTTTTTTAATGCATCATGAAATATAAATGATTGATATTTGGAAATAAAAATGACAATAGAATAATAATTGTATGGCGTAAAATTATGAGAACAAAATTCTGCGTTTCGCTGTTATTATAATTGTTTAAATGGTGAAAATTATGAACGTGGATGATATTAAAAGTATTTTATTAAAAGATTTGACATTAGATGAAGCATATGTTTCTTTGTACGAGGATAATTATCAAATTATTGCTATAAGTCATATTTTTTATGATGGTATGACTGAATTAGAACGGCATAAAATTATATATGCTCCTCTTATGAAGTATATATTAAATAATGAAATTCATTCAATATCTATTCAAGCATTTAATCCTAAGGAATGGAACAAAAAGCGTAGATTATGTGGCGTATAAAGCAGTTTTTAATTAATATGAATTAATTATAATAATTGATATCAGGTCATGACAGTGGATAGATTTTATATTCATGGTCCTACTCCTTTAAGTGGTGAAGTGAGTATATCAGGTGCTAAAAATTCTGCATTACCAATTTTGTTTGCTACGTTATTAACTGAAGAACCAGTAGAAATTTTTAATGTACCTAAATTAAAAGATATTGATGTGACTATAAAATTGTTAACACAACTTGGAGCAAAAGTGGATCATTGCGATGTAGTTTTTGTAGATGCTAGCAGTGTTAACACGTGTTGTGCATCTTATGATTTAGCTAAATCCATGCGCGCTTCCATTTGGGCATTAGGACCATTAGTAGCACGGTTTGGAGAAGGTAAAATTTGGCTGCCTGGCGGATGTTCAATTGGGAAAAGATCAGTAGATTTACATGTTAACGGTTTAGAGCGGTTAGGGGCAACAATTATCTTAGAAGAGGAGTATGTTACAGCTTCTGTGAATGGACGATTACATGGTGCTCATATTATCATGGATAAAATTAGCGTTGGAGCCACGGTTACTATCATGAGTGCTGCTGCGTTAGCAGAGGGAATTACTATAATTGACAATGCTGCTCGTGAACCAGAGATTGTTGATACTGCTAATTTTCTTATTATGTTAGGAACCAATATTAATGGAGCTGGAAGCAATAGAATCACTATCGAAGGGGCTCAAAAATTAGGAGGGGGAAAGTATTCAATCATGCCAGATCGCATTGAAACTGGTACCTTTTTAGTTGCTGCCGCTGTTTCACGTACAAATGTAGTATGTTTGGGATCTCGTCCGGATACGTTACGTTTTGTGATAAAAAAATTACGCGAATCTGGAGCTGATATTAATACGGGTAAAGATTGGATCGGTTTAAATATGCACGGGAAAAGGCCTAAAGCTATTACTGTATGCACTAAGCCGTATCCAGGGTTTCCTACTGATATGCAAGCACAGTTTACTTTATTAAATATAGTCTCCAAAGGAACGGGAAAAATTATAGAAACTATATTTGAAAATAGGTTTATGCACGTACCAGAACTTGTTCGTATGGGAGCTCGTGTTAAAATATTAAACAATATGATTGTTTGCCATGGTGTCGATTCATTAATTGGTACTCAAGTCATGGCAACGGACTTGCGGGCTTCTGCAAGTTTAGTATTAGCTGGTTGTATTGCTGAAGGATTGACGATAGTGGATTGTGTTTATCATATTGATCGTGGATATGATCATATTGAGAAAAAGTTAAAAAATATGGGAGCTCATATCCAACGAGTTACTAATAAATAATCTTATTATCAGGTGTGTAGCAATTTTTAATTATGATGATTTCATAAAGTATGGTATAGGTTTATTATTATTTTTTATCTGTGTCGTTGTTTAAAATAGAGCAAAAATTAACGAAGTAGTAAGAATATATTTGTATCTCCACGCATAATATTTAGTGCTATAACTGATGGTTTTTCGTTTAAAATTTTACGTAATTGAGATAAATTGTGTACTTTCGTACGATTCAGTCCGACAATTATGTCGCCTTTTTGTAGGCCAATAGAGTAAGCTGGAGAATCTTTTACGACGTCTTCAACCTGCACTCCTTTTGTTCCATCTTTTAAATATCCATTGCTTAAAGAAGCCCCTTGTAATGCTGGGGTTAGCATTTCCTCACTGGTACTCACAGAGGTGCTATCATCTAATAGAACTGATACTGTTTGCAGTTTCCCATCCCGTAATAATCCTAGTTTTATAATTTTACCTGGAGTAGTAGTACCAATTTTCACCCTTAATTCTGCAAAATTTTTTATTGGTTTTCCTTCTATGGATACAATAATATCTCCTGCTTTAATATTTGCTTTAGCGGCTGCAGTACCCGGTAGTACCTCGCTAACAAAAGCGCCGCGTTGCGCATCGATATTAAGTGCTTTAGCGATATCAGCGGTCAATTCTGTGCCTTTTATTCCTAATTGACCTCGTTTTACTTCTCCAAATTCAATTAATTGTTGACTTAAATTTTTCACAATATTACTAGGAATAGCAAAACCAATGCCAATATTTCCTCCTCCAGGTGCTAAAATAGCAGTATTAATTCCAATTAATTCTCCATGTAAGTTTACTAGAGCTCCTCCAGAATTTCCTCTATTTATGGAGGCATCAGTTTGTATAAAATTTTCTAATCCTTCCAGGTTTAAACCACTTCTTCCTAATGCTGATATAATACCAGAAGTTGCTGTTTGACCTAATCCAAAAGGATTACCAATAGCAACAGCAAAATCACCAACTTTTAAAATATCAGAATCAGCCATTTTTATTTCAGAGAGATTTTTAAATTTTAATAATTGAAGTAATGCTAAATCAGTTTGTTCATCATGTCCTACCAGTTTAGCGTTAAATTCACGCCCATCGTTAAGTTGTATCTTAATTTTATCTGCACCATTGACAACATGGTTATTGGTAATAATGTAGCCTTTATTAGCGTTAATAATCACCCCTGATCCTAGTCCTTCGAATGGTCTAGATCCAAAATTTCCTCCAGGAATATCTGGTCCAAAAAAATATTTAAATTCTTTAGGCAATGTAAGTCTTCTCGCAGGTTGAATACCTTCAACATGCACACTTACTACTGCTGGAAGCACTGTATCTAACATGGGGGCTAAACTCGGTAAGAGCCCTGACATTTCTGTAGAAAATGTTGTATGATTTATAGAAGACTCAGCATATGAAATTCCCAATGTAAATAATATACTCAATATCTTTAGGAAATGTGTTATCTTCATAGGTAATTAATATAATTAGTTATATTGTAATCAAGAATAATATTGTTTTAAATATTCATAAAACCTTAATGACTAAAATTCGAATTTCTATTTTATTTTTGGTAAATTTTAACGTCCATAACAGATTTAGGTGGATGAACTGCCTATATTGCACATTATTATATTATGCATAGCATGATAAGATGTCGAATAGTTTATGTAAACTAATAAAAGTTTTCTTATATTATTTATTATCATGACTTTTTATTGTATTTTCCGTATTACTGGAATAATCTAACGGCGCTTCTATTGGTAATTGTTCGTTTTTTATAGTTGTTTTTTTTGCATTAAATGCGTGTACGTTATCTTGTATATGTGTATTTGGTAAAAAAAAATTGGCGCTTCTTTTAACATTATGGTATAAGTGACGGTAGTCATCTTCTATTTTTTTTAATAATTTTATAGTGTAAGTAAAGTGATTACTCAATTCTTTTTGATATTCATTTAGTTTGTTTTTTTTATCTTGTAGTTCGCTATATAAAGTTTTTTGATCATGTAGTAAATAACGTGCTTTATAATACATGATAAATGCTCCTATAATAACTCCAATTATTGAGCTTATGAATATACATATCCATATCATGATGATATACTCCTAAATTCATTTTATTTATGTGTTTATTTTGGCGTGCTAACTGATTGATACGTAATTTTTGCATATGTTTATATGTTATTGTATAACAATTTAAGTGATAAGTATCCAATCACCGATTGGCTAGTATGTACATTATTTTAGTAGAATTTTATTCTACTTAATTTTCTTTATCAATAAGTATTCGTATAGAATATACTGAAGTCAGTAAATAGATAGAGATCTTTAGTAATATTTTTCAAATAAATATCTGAGTAATTTAAAAAAATGAAATGATGCTAGACTGTCTCTTAATTATATCAATTATTTGTTTTAATTGATATAATATATTACAGATTAAGAATATTGTATGAAGTAAATACTAGCGTGTACCTATTTTAGAATCGAAGATGTTAGAGAAATTTGATTTTAATAGTAGTACGTGTGCCCTGCACCAATCAGGTATCTTATTTTTATATTTGTTAATTACTTCATATTTAATTAATATGATTGCATTTTTATATTGAGTTAGGTTTATCTCTATGAAAACTTTTATGGCAAAATCACATGTAATTAGGAGAACATGGCATATTATTGATGCTAAGAATAAAATACTTGGTCGTATATCTACTATGATTTCTAGATATTTAATTGGTAAACATAAAATAGAATATACTCCGCATGTCGACATTGGAGATTATGTTATTGTTTTAAATGCGAAAGAGGTATCTGTAAGCGGGCATAAACGCGATGATAAAATATATTATCATCATACTGGATATATTGGAGGAATTAAGCAATTAAATTTTAAAGGAATGATAAATAGATATCCTGAAAAGGTGATTGAAATTGCAGTAAAGGGTATGTTACCTAAAGGCCCCTTAGGTCGTATGATGTATTGTAGACTTAGAGTATACCCCGGAAATGTACATGCACATGCTGCTCAAGAACCTCAATGTATAGATTGTTAATGAATGGAAAACAAAGTATGAATGTAAATCAATATTATGGCACTGGACGGCGAAAAACCGCTTCCGCTCGAGTGTTCATTAAGTCTGGGGTAAGTAATGGAAGGGTTATTATAAATAAACGTGCATTAGATCAATATTTTCCTAGAAACAATACACAATATATCATTATTAGGCCTTTGAAAATTACTAATTTATTGGATAAATTAGATATATATATTACTGTAAAAGGCGGAGGGACATCTGGTCAGGCTGGCGCGATATGTCATGGGATGACACGTGCATTATTGAGGTATGATGAGAAATTGCGCGGTGTATTGCGATCAGTTGGATTAGTTACTAGGGATTCTAGAGAAGTAGAAAGAAAAAAGGTGGGTTTGCGTAAAGCACGCAGGCGTCCTCAGTTTTCTAAGCGTTAATATTTGTTTTATAATACATGTATTTAGTTGGTATTAGCTCAATAATTAAGTATAAAATTATTATAAAGAATATACAATTATAATAAGTATTAGATGTAATCAATCTACAGGGGTGGTTGATGATTAAATTGAAGACATTATATTTTTATTGAGTTATATCAAAATTTGAGTGTATTGAAGAGGTATTGATTATAATTAGTAGGTGTGTTCTTCTTGGAGAAGATTAGAAATTATATTTTTTACTCTTTATTCATTATTTGAAGGATTTTATCTCTAAATTTGAAGATAGGCAATACTATTTAAACTGATTTAACTAACTACTTACTGTTATGGTTAAACACGAAAAGATAAGAATCTTGATCAAACAAGTAGTTAGTTAAATCACGGGTGTTATATTTTTTGACGTTTATTTGAGAATGATTTTAAAACGATTAGTAATAAAGAGATCTTTGTCACAAGACAATATAATCCTTTATTACTTTATTATGATTATAATAGTTGTTGTTTTATATGAAATTTTTATTATTTGGGCATATGTGTGATTTATAATGGTGTTTTAATAGTGGTCATATGGTAAATCATGCGATTGTAATCGATACAAAAAAGTAGCTATTGTTTTGTTCATACAGAGGAAATCACTTTTGATATAACAATATACAATATTTTTTGGTGAAAATCAGAATTAGTTTAATTTAAATATCAGGTGAAAACACACCTGCAGCACGAGAGAAGATTATATAATTTATAGATCAGAGTCAACAATATCACTTATATCAATTTAACTGAGGTATGGGATGGTATTATTAAAAAATTTTTAATGGTATCGTTAATTTTTATTTAATTCATTAGACGAATTTTATTCATTTAATATGAATTTATGTATTTATTATCGTTGATTGTATATAGTAGCTATATGTAATTATTGTATTAATTGGTACTTAGACAGTGAGGGTTTATCCATAGGGTGTCTATTTTAATATTAGTGTAATAAATTAATAAGTGTGTTCTGATTCTACAGGGACATTATTTTTTTAAATTAGATATTTTATTAGAGTGTTGAAGTATATTTTCAAGAATTGATTATAGGTGTAAATACGATCACAATATAAAATTCAAAATCTTTAAAGCTATCGATAAGAGTATCGATATGTTTTATATTTGCAAGTGTATTTAAAATAAATCAAATTTGTAGATGTGTAAATTAAGTATATTAATTAATTTTTTGTGTGTAGTACATCTTCAATTAAAGTCGTTTTATGGTTTTATTCTATGAATATTAGCAAAACAATAGCTATTATTAAATATAGCAGGAATCAAAATGTTACATTTATATATAAATGTATTGGATGAGAATAAAGTAAAAGGTGGTTAAAAATTAAATATTAAATTAATTCCTAATAATATCATGAGAGTAAATGTTTTTATATAATATTCGTAGGCGTTATCTATATGTAATTAATATAAGAAATTTTAAGGATGTGATAGTAGATAATGTGATGATATGATCTTATTATAATTACCTAAATTTTAAGAAATATAGGAAAAAGCAGTAAATACATTTTTTACTCCGTCTATTGTTTTTGCTATTTTTTCGGCGCTTTTACTTTCTTCATGAGTCACTTGTCCTAAAAGAAATACTTCTTTATTCTCTGTAATTATTTTAATATTGGAAGCATGTATATCACTTTTTATGAAGAAATTTAAGCGTATTTGAGTGCTAATCCAAGCATCTGTAAAAATAGATTGTATGCATATTGGTTTATCTTGACGAATTGCGTTATAAATATTTTTTGTTCCATTAATTTTTATTATTATTTTTATAGCTTCTTCAGCGAAAGACATAGAAGGAGTCTGTCCAGTTAACAATACATTACCTTGGTATACAGTGTTTTTTATTCTTGTTGATTTTTTTATATGTTTGTTTTTTTTAAGAGCATGAGCAATATGATTTTCTAAGATACTATCATCCAATTGAGTACCTATAGTACGCGGATCATTCCATGCTGTAGTTATAAATGCAGCAGTTCCAATAGCTAATATACTTGAACAACAAGCTTGCAACGTTAATATAGAGAATAAAATTAATAACATCTGTGATATATGATATGAAATGTTCATGTACACGCATTTACGCACTTGACACTGAAAATATAATACTAATGTTAGAGGTTTATCAAGTTCATGAATAAACTTATTTTAAGTACACTGTGTTGAGATATGGAGCGAGTAATAGTGATTATGTCATAGATATAGCCATAGTATGATCATTAAAATACATTCAAAAATTATAATATATTTATAAAATTATTTTTAGTATATAATCGTATTTACAATCTGTTCTTAAAGTATACCATATTAATGGAGGATGTCTTTGAAAAAGAATGTTACAAACAAAAATGGTTGTCATTTAATATTATCAGATACACCAAAAATATCTTTTAAGAGCTGCAAACTAGAAATATATTAGAATTTTTTAGTAATAATAAGATTAACGAATATAATTTATGTATTATATTTTATACAAATTCCGTATTAAAATGACAAATTAGCGTGTTGAAGCCTTTAGTAAAGAATTTGAAAATATTTTTTGTTTATTTTATAAGTATGATATTTGTTGTAGTAGATGTTGATATGTGAAGAATATGCTGCCATCGATACCCAATTTTGTATCTGCGTTGTATATAGTGCCGACTCCTATTGGAAATTTGCAAGATATTACGTTTCGGGCTTTATCAGTATTACGTCAAGTAGACTGTATTGCTGCAGAGGATAAACGTCGTACTCGTATATTGTTGGATTTTTTTTCTATTCATACATCTTTATATATATTACATCAATACAATGAACGCAAGAGAATACCAATGTTAATATCAAAACTACAAGAAGGATTGAGTATTGCTTTAGTTTCTGATGCGGGTACTCCATTGATTAATGACCCAGGATATTGTTTGGTACAATCTTGTCAGAAGTTAAGTATTCGAGTTGTTCCTTTGCCTGGCCCATGTGCTGCTATTACTGCATTGTGTGGATCTGGTTTACCATCCGATCGTTTTTGTTTTGAAGGGTTTTTGCCACATAAACATAATTTACGCATAGAGCGTTTACGAGATTTGTCAGAAGAATCACGTACGTTAATTTTTTATGATGTAAAACATCGTATAATAGATACTTTAAAAGATATGGCTAGTGTTTTTGGGTTAGAGCGTTATGTTGTGTTAGCTCGAGAGTTAACTAAAATATGGGAATCTATTTATGGAGCTCCTGTTGGTCAATTATTATCTTGGGTGCAAAAAGATCATTATCGGATTCAAGGAGAAATAGTTTTAGTTGTAGCAGGAAATTGTTTAAAAAAGAATGAATTGTCTCCAAAAATACTTCAGGTCATGCGATTATTAGCATCTGAATTATCCGTAAAAAGAGCTGCAACTTTAGCAGGATACATATATGGTGTGAAAAAGAATATGCTTTATAAGAAGTATCTAGATGAAAAATTAAATAATATTAACGATTAGATATTTATTGATTGATGACATAGCGTAGAAAGAAGGGTTATAATACTTCGAGGAGTTGGCTAGACAATCGCTGCTTTTTTGTGTTTATAGTGATTTATAGTTGCTGTAATTACAAGTGAAGGGGAGGAAAGTCCGGGCTCCATAGGGCAGAGTGCCAGGTAACGCCTGGGGGATATCAATCTACGACAAGTGCAACAGAAAGAAAACCGCCGATAATTATTTTTATAATGGATTATAGAAAATAATATAGGTAAGGGTGAAAAGGCGTGGTAAGAGCACACCATCCGAATTGGTAACAGTTCGTGTTATGTAAACTCCACTCGGAGCAAGGCTAAATAGAAGTTCTATAGTATGGTCCGTACTGAACTTGGGTAAGCTGCTGAAACTAACGTGTGAATGCTAGTTTAGATGAATGATTGTCCGAGACAGAACCCGGCTTATCGGCTAACTCCTCTAAAAAAAATTAAATATAATCATCGTGTATGCTGTTGTTGTTATTCATATATAAAGATATTTTTAGTATCGTATATTCAAATAATGTTTCTTCAGGGAAGAAGATCGCAAATTATATTTGGATGGCAATCAAATTACGTTTAATGATTCATGAGTTATTGATCATGATACATTTTATGAGAAAGTTGTTGTTTTTTAGAATAGATATGTTTTGTGGAAGTTTAAATCAATTTTTTAAAGATTTGTTAATACTTGGAATACATATGTTTTAAACTACATTTAGTAAAAAAATAATAGTAGTATTTATCAAAATACGCATTGTTATATGAAAAATATCAATAGATATCAAAATTATATGTTGTTATGCGTTATTCCAAATTATAGATTGGTTGTTTTTATAACGATTTTTCCAAAAAATTGAGAATTATAGTAATTAGTTAGAAATTATTCGTTCTGAAATGGAATTAGAGTGTTATTTTAGATTTTAATAGGATAGTATATTCAGACTGTTAAAGAAAAAGTCATTTAATTGGGGTAAATTTATTAATATGAATTATATTTATTTGAATAATTAGATATTTTGTGTGCTATGGAATTCAGTAAGTAATGAATATTTTAAAAGAATTACTAAATGTAGTTTTATGGCAAAACAATATTGTATTTTTTCCTAATGCGAGATTAGCACTAGCTATTTATTCGTTAGCATTTCTTATTCTTTTTTTGGAGAATGCTATTATTCCGGCTGTTTTTTTGCCTGGAGATAGTTTATTAGTAATATTAGGGGTATTGGTCGCAAAAGGTGTTTTAAACTTTACTATTACTTTAGGAATTTTAACAATAGCTGTAAGCTTAGGTAGTTGGATTAGTTATTTACAAGGTAAATTTTTGGAAAATAACAAAATTTTAAAACGTTGGTTATCTTTGTTACCTAATAAATTTTATCAAAGAGCGAATTATATGATCCATAGACATGGATTGTCCGCTCTTTTTATTGGTCGCTTTATAGCATTAGTACGAACAGTATTACCTATTATTGCAGGAATATCTGGATTAAGTTCTTTTCGTTTTCAGTTATTCAATTGGATCAGTTCGTTTTTGTGGGTATTTGTATTTATTGTTTTAGGTTTTTTTTTAGAACGACTGGAATTTTTTCATACATATTATAGTATGTAATAAAAAAATTTAATTATTATCAATAATAAGCGAGATGTAGATTTTATGTTTTTTAACAACAAGAATGGCCATACGTACATTCTTGTATGTTTTTGTTTATTAAGAATGAAACATCAGATTTTGATTGCAGAATAAATGATTTGTAAAATACTTTAAAATATAAGGAATGGCCCCTGCTGGATTTGAACCAGCGACCAAGCGATTATGAGTCGCCTGCTCTAACCAATCTGAGCTAAGGGGCCTCGTCGATGGCTATTATGATGATATAATAGCATTCAAATTATATTAATAATCTCACTTCATGTACATAATAATTTGTTTCATTTATTAAATAAAATGTTATGTATGATACATAATATACAGAATATAATGTTTTTTATTAATTTTAATTATTTCTGCATTATGTGATTTTGTATTTATTGATGCGCTTGATTGTCATAATGTATATCATATTTTACAATGATCAGAGTTATTATTTTCGATGTTATGTGTTGAATAAAGTATATGGTATCATGATTATAAAGAAAACGAGTAATCATGATTTTTAAATTATATTTACTTAATCATCTAAAAAGCTTCGTAATATTTCAGATCGACTAGGATGACGTAATTTTCTTAAAGCTTTTGCCTCTATTTGACGAATACGTTCGCGAGTTACGTCAAATTGTTTACCCACTTCTTCTAGAGTGTGGTCAGTATTCATATCAATCCCAAATCGCATACGCAATACTTTGGCTTCTCTTGGGGTTAATCCGGCAAGTATATCATGAGTAGCAGTACGTAAATTATCTGAAGTTGCTGAATCTAAAGGTAAATCATGATTAGTATCTTCAATAAAATCTCCAAGATGAGAATCTTCATCATCTCCTATAGGAGTTTCCATAGAAATAGGTTCTTTAGCAATTTTTAACACTTTTCTAATTTTATCTTCTGATATAAGCATACGCTCTGCTAATTCTTCTGGCGTTGGTTCATGCCCTATTTCTTGTAACATTTGTCGAGAAACTCGGTTAAGTTTATTAATAGTTTCTATCATATGGACTGGGATTCGAATAGTACGTGCTTGATCGGCTATCGATCTAGTAATTGCTTGACGAATCCACCAAGTAGCGTAAGTGGAAAATTTATAACCACGACGATACTCAAATTTATCTACGGCTTTCATTAAACCAATATTGCCTTCTTGTATTAAATCTAAAAATTGTAATCCTCTATTTGTATATTTTTTGGCAATAGATATAACTAAACGAAGATTAGCTTCAACCATTTCTTTTTTAGCTCTTCGAGCTTTAGCTTCTCCAATAGACATACGACGATTGATATCTTTCACTTGTTCTATTGTTAGTCCGGTTTCTTTTTCAATTTGATGTAATTTTGACAAACTGTTCTGTACATCTTCATCAACTTTATACAATTTTTCTGACCATGATGTGTGCATAGATAAAGCTGTATTAAACCATGTTTTATTGGTTTGGTTTCCTGAAAATAACGCTATGAAATTTTTTTTTGGCATTTTACTAATTTCAACACATAATTTCATAATTAAGCGTTCTTGTTGACGTACTCGTTCCATCATAGAGCGCATATTATTAACTAAATAATCAAATTGTTTTGGAACTAACCTAAATTGTTTAAATATTTCAGAGAGCTTTAAAATTTCTTTTGATGATTGAATGTGATTTCGTCCATTGTATTTAATCGTTTTACGTGTTATTTCATACTGGTCACGTAGTGCTGTAAATTTTACATAGGCTATTTCTGGATCAATGTTATTCTCATCATTATTGTCTTCTTCATCGTCATCAGATATTGATTCAGTCGTAACTTCAGCAGTGATGTGATTTATGTTTGTGTGTATTGATGTATTTTCATTTATATCGGGATCTACAAAACCTGTAATTAAATCCGAAAGGCGTGTTTCACCGGTTTCTACGCGCTTATATTGTTCTAAAAGATAAGTAATTGCTTCTGGATATTCAGAAACTGAACATTGTACTTGATTTATTCCGTCTTCAATTCTTTTAGCAATATCTATTTCACCTTCTCGTGTTAATAATTCTACAGTACCCATTTCTCGCATATACATGCGTACTGGATCAGTTGTCCTACCTAACTCTGAGTCAACGCTAGTTAATGCTTGCACAGCTGCTTCTGTTGCATCTTCTTCATCATTAGTAGAATTAGTGTGTTCGACTAATAAAAACTCGTCGGAATTAGGGGCTTCTTCCATGACTTGAATACCCATATCATTCATCATTTGGATTATATTTTCTATTTGACTAGGATCCACGATGTCTTCTGGCAAATGATCATTGACTTCAGAAAAAGTTAAGTATCCTTGTTCTTTACCGAGTGTGACGAGTAACTTAAGTTGCGATTGTGGGTTATGTTCCATAAAAGACTCCCACGTTTCAAAATAATATTTATATTTAAAAGTTTAATAGTGGTGTAATGCCCATCCCATCTATCGATGATATGTAGTAAATTATTACAAAAATAATTCATTCAGGAGGTATCTTCATGATTGTTTTCATTAGTGACATTAAATCCAAAGAGTTTGTAATTTTTATATTAATGTTTTGACAATGTTTGATTTAGTAACCATAATTCTTGACGTTCTTGAGTTGTTAGGCCAGATGTACGATCACGAGCAATGAGTAGCTCTTGGCGTTTTTCAAGAGTCAGATTATATAATTTGGTCAAAGCATCAATAAAAGTAGTCTCTATCATATCATTTGTGATTAAATGATTCCAATATGCTAGTGATTCAAGTTTTGAAAAAAATTTATTTCCACGATAATGCTCTAATAATTGCGCAGCAGTTGATATTGGATATGTTTTGCATATTTGAATTAAATCAATAAACATTACAATATCATCTTGTTTCAATTGTTCCAATCCTTGTATACTTGGCACTAATTTAGAAAGTTGTGGATTTTGTATTAATAATCCTACCAATACGTGCTCTATGCTGTTATTTATATAACATCTTTTTATTTTATTAGTATATGTAATAGGTTTGCTTACGAGCAATTGACTTAATTTATTATCATCTAGAATTCCTATTTTGTTGCCTAATTGTTGCAGTAAACATAATTTCAATGTTTGTCCTGGAATTTTTTTAAGTATAGGTAGCATCAAACTACTTAATTTAACTCGACCTGATAATGTTTGTAAATTTGTTTTTTGCGATAATGTTTCAAATAAAAAATTTGATAAGTCTTGTGTTTGAGTTAGCTTTTTTAAAAAGTTGTCTTTTCCTATTTTACGTATTAATGTATCCGGATCTTCTCCATGAGGCAAAAATGAGAAATGTATTTGACGTTCGTCAGTAAGATACGGCAGAGCAGTATTTAATGTACGCCAAGCAGCTTTTTTACCAGCATAATCGCCATCATAACAACAAATGATTTGATCAGTAATACTATATAACAACCGAATATGGTTATCAGTAGTAGAAGTTCCTAAAGCAGCAACTGCATAAGTAATTCCAAATTGTGTTAACGTGATAACATCAATATAACCTTCTACTAAAAGTATGCAAGAGAGATTTTTGTGTTTTATACGCGCTTCGTATAAGCCATATAAATGTTGACTTTTTTTAAAAATTTCGGTATCTGGTGAATTCAAATACTTGGGTATTTTTTTTTGAGTAATAACACGACCTCCGAATGCCACAATTCTTCCTGCTACATCCCGTATAGGAAACATTAATCGGTCACGAAAGCGATCATATTTATATTTTTTTGTATTATTGCTAATTAACATGCCTGATTGATCAAGTAGTTTTTGATCGTATAATGTAAGATTAAATTTTTGTATTATATTATTCCATCTGGGCGGAGCAAATCCAATATTGAAGTCATCAATGGTTTTGTCATGTAATCCACGATTTTTCAAATATTTGTAAGCGTATAAATATTTTTTTTGGGTTAAGATATTTTTATAGTATACGCATAATTTATTCATTAACTGATATAAGTTATCTTTTAGACAATTATTATGTTTATAAACGTTTATATTTTTCTCTATTGAGATTCCGTGCATGATCGATAGTTCTTTGATAGCTTCAATAAATGTAAGTCGATTATAATTCATCAAAAAATCTATCACATTTCCATGTGATCCACAGCTGAAGCAATAATAGAATTGTTTTTCGATATTAACAGTAAATGATGGATGTTTTTCAGTATGAAATGGACAACAGGCCAAAAAATTCTTTCCTTGTCTTTTTAAAGGAACGCGTTGACTAATTAACTCAACAATATTAGTACGCGATATCAATTCATTAATTACTGTATTTGGGATTCGAGTAATTGTATCTCCTTAGCTCATTTTATTGAGAACAGATAACAAAATTATCATCATCATGGATGATTGAATGTTATATATGTAACTAAATGCGCTTTGGTATTTTATAACTAGAAAAATAAGTTTTTATTGTTAATTTCTGCGCATGAAAAACTACAAGTTTATTTAGTATAATCGAATGCGTCTTAAATTTTCTCGAGCTAGTTTTTTTATATGACGTTTAATAGCCGATGCTTTGGCTCGTTTACGTTCTGTAGTTGGTTTTTCGTAAAATTCTCTACGACGTACTTCAGATAAAATTCCTGATTTTTCACAAGATCTTTTAAAACGACGTAACGCCACATCAAATGATTCGTTTTCACGCACTTTAATTATTGGCATATATTTGTCTCTATTATTTAATATTTGATTGAAGATTATTGTCATTAACATTATATATATAACTATATTTTTACTATTTTGTAATATAACATTAAATATTATGACATGAAATATAAATAGTGTGAGTATTTTTATAATTATCAATTGAATATGGGGGTATTATATGCGTGTTTTAGGCATTGAAACTTCATGTGATGAAACAGGCGTAGCAATTTATGATCAAGACAAAGGATTATTAGTTAATAAAGTATATAGTCAAAATGAATTGCATGCTAATTATGGAGGCGTTGTTCCTGAATTAGCTGCTCGTGATCATGTACGAAAAATAGTTCCTTTAATTTTATGTACACTAGATCGAGCTCGTTTAGAGCCAAAAAATATCGATGGAATAGCATACACTGCTGGACCTGGATTGATGGGCGCCTTATTGGTCGGAGCAACAATTGCTAGAACACTTGCGTATGCTTGGAAAATACCCGCTATCGATATTCATCATATGGAAGCTCATTTATTAGCGCCAATGTTAGAAAAAAAGGCCCCTACTTTTCCATTTATAGCATTATTGGTATCTGGAGGACACACTCAACTTGTGTCTGCAAGCAATATAGGGGAATATAAATTATTAGGAGAATCTATTGATGATGCTGTTGGAGAAGTGTTTGATAAGATTGCTGTATTATTAGGATTAAAATATCCTGGAGGAGCTTTATTATCAAAAATGGCTCAGAAGGGCATTTCGAAGCGTTATATATTTCCCCGTCCTATGACTGACCGTCCCGGTTTGAATTTTAGTTTTTCTGGATTAAAAACTTTTACGGTGAATACTATTATGTCAAGTTCTCGTGATGCTCAAACTTGCGCTGATATTGCACGTGCCTTTGAAGATGCAATTATTGAAACATTAGCAATCAAATGTCGTCGGGCGTTGAATCAAACAGGATTAAAATGTTTAGTGATATCTGGAGGTGTTAGCGCTAACCATGCGTTAAGGTCGTATCTTTTGAAGATGATGCATACTTTACAGGGAAGCTTGTTTTATCCTAGATCGGAGTTTTGTACAGATAACGGCGCAATGGTGGCTTATGCTGGATTCATTAGACTAAAGGCTGGATTATTTAGTGATTTACCAATTTTAGTAAGACCGCGCTGGTCATTAGAAGATCTTCCACGAATACAGTAATCGTTATAATTTATGTATTAGTAATATTTTTATGTTAATCACGCCAAATACAGTTTTCTTTATGATGCCATAATCGTTTAATATTAGCTGCGTGCTTTATTATAACTAAAGAAGCTATTATGATTGTTGGAAGTAAATATTGAGATTGAAAATACCAAGCATAACAAGGTATAATGCACGCAGTAACTATGGCTCCCAATGAGGAATAACCAAAAGATAGCACAGTTAATGACCAAGTACTGATCATGACGATGGAAAGATTAAGGTCTATGGTTGTAAGGGCTCCAAATGCGGTAGCTACACCTTTTCCTCCGCAAAATTTAAAAAATATGGGATACATGTGTCCCAGGCAGGAAAAAATGGCTGTAGCTCCTAAAAAAATAGGTGAAATTTCTAAATGAAATCCTAACCATACCGGAATTGCTCCTTTTAATATATCAAATAAAATTACACTAATTGCAATTTTAAGACCTGCGATGCGTAAAATATTAGTAGCACCGGGGTTTTTAGAACCAAAATTTCTTGGGTCTGGAAAATGTAATATTTTGCATATTAAAATAGCGCTAGATATTGACCCTAAAAAATAAGCAAATATCGTCACTAGAATAGAAAAAAAAATCATAATAATTAATTTTATTGAAGTTAAATAGCAATTACTACATATATTTTATAGATATATGTGTGTATATTAAACAGTCAATATCATTTAAATAAATAGTTTTTTATGTAATTGAATATAATATATGATGGATATCTTATTTATTGAACGACTGACAGTAATGGCGTATATTGGTATAAATGACTGGGAAAAAAATTGTTTGCAAAAATTAATTTTTGATTTGCAATTGTCATGTAATACTGAATTTTTTTCAGATCACCAAAGTATAGTGTCTTATATCGATTATACTCATGTAAATCAAGTCATACTTAATTTAGTGAGCCAGAAACATTTTTACCTAATAGAAAATGTTGCTAATTTAATAGCAAACACGTTAGTAGAAAAATTTGGTGTTAATTGGGTTCGTGTAAAAGTGAACAAACCTGGCGCCATTCATAATGCTTTTAATGTTGGTATATGTGTTGAACGAAAGAATAACACGTTTCTTAATTCTCTAAAAAGGACTTAGTTTATTGAGAAGTATATAGATGTATCTGTAAAATAAGAAAAATTTTTTTAAAGAATCATCAATTATTCTACAACCATGAGTAGCGTGGCAGTGCATATGTCAATGATTGATATTACGTTAAATATTATAATTTATGTTATTGATTTTGGATCATTAATATTAGATGTACGTAAATTAGTTGTTTCATTGATTTTGGGGATAGTAGAAGGTTTAACAGAATTTCTTCCTATTTCTTCAACGGGGCATATGATATTGGTAGAAAATGTTTTAAATTGCATGGATGATTCGGTTATAGCTTTTACTGTGATTATTCAATTGGGTGCTATTTTGTCTATAACAAAGATTTTTTGGAATCAGTTATATAGCATGAGTATGATTTGTATAAAAAAAATATTTTTTAAACAACATGATGATAATAATCATTTATGTATTCGACATATATTGTTAGGAACGATTCCCGGAATAATGTTAGGTATGATTTTTTATGAAAAAATTGGATTGATTTTTGAGTTAACATATATTATGTATGGATTGATAATTGGAGGGATTTTTTTATTAGTTGGAGAATTATGTGTATCTACTAGAGCATCATGTGTATCAGATATCAATAATATAACTTATTTGCAAGCTTTTTTAATTGGGTGTTTTCAATGTTTAGCTTTTTGGCCGGGATTTTCTCGTGCTGGAGCTACTATCGGAGGAGGATTATTAGTTGGGCTTAATCGACGTATATCATCAGAGTTTTCATTTTTTTTAGCGGTTCCTATTATATTTGGTTCTGCGGTATTAACTTTATATCATTATAGATCGTTTATTGGGCTCATAGATGCTTTATTATTGATAGGGGGTAGCGTCATAGCATTTGTTATAGCATTATTTACTGTAAGATATTTTTTGAAAATAGTTCAAAATGTGTCTTTAATTCCTTTTGCTATATATCGATTTTTATTAGCAGGGGGTATTTACTGGGGGTTAATGACATGATTGACATTAATGTGTTTGATAGAAATTTAAAATTATTAGATATTTGTATTGGTTAATGTGCTTTGTGTTGAATATTAAATAATAGAATTATTGCTATAGGGATAATTATTATTATGATTTATATAAAAATATTATTTTTTTGTATATAAATTTAATAACCATTAAAGTAGTTACATATGTATTTGTAATTTGTTTTTAGTTGTGCGTATTTGCTTTAAGTTATTTGATTGTTTATAGTGTTTTTAAAATTTTGTAGATACATATTTTTATATTTGTTTATTTTTCCATGAATTTAAAGCATGTAAACGTCTGGCGTATAATTCCTTACTTATGTTTGATCCGGTGAATCCATCTTTAATAATGTTTGCAACGGAAATTTTTTTAGTCACAATAAAGGCGGTACGTAGTAAATTTTCTTGATTGATCGAATAATTGTTATAATTTTCGCATCGTATTGTCTCGGATTGACTAATCAAAATAATTTGATCTATTCTACTTGGTCGGCGCCAACAATCAAAAACACGAAATAAGGTCATTAACATTTCAGGCGCCAATATTTTCACGTTATATAAATAGCTGTGATATTCTGAGATAATTTTTGAAAAATTACGAATTTCATGTGGTATTTTGAATCTATTGCATAAATCGTGAATTAAAGTAATCCCTAATTTTCTGTGATTATGATGTTTGATATTTTTGTTTTTTTTATTAAGAGGGATTCCTTTTCCTAAATCACGACATAGAACAGAAAAACGTACACTGATATCATCCGTTAAATGAGCAGTCTTAGAAAGTGTTCTCATAGTATAACAACCAGTGTTAATTTTTGTGCAATACTGGGTTGAATCAGGTATATCAAATAGTGCATCTAATTCAGGAAATAAAATCTTTAAGGCTCCGCAATGCCGCAATATTGTAAAATATACTTGTGGATTATCTGTGATCAAAGCTTTTTTTGTTTCTGTCCATACACGTTCTGGAGATAACGATAGTAATTCATGAATCATTTGTTTCATTAATATTAGCGTTTCTGGAGCTATAGTAAAATTCAAGTGTGCGAATCGCGCAGCAAAGCGAGCGACTCTTAGTACTCGTAGGGGGTCTTCATGAAATGTATGAGAAACATGCCGTAATAGTCGTAATTCTATATCTCGTTGTCCGTGATATGGATCTACAAGATTTCCGTGTGAGTCATAAGCCATAGCATTAATAGTCAAATCTCTACGATACAGATCTTCTTCAATAGTAATTGAGGGAGCCGTATGACAAATAAACCCAGTATATCCTTGACCGGATTTTCGTTCAGTGCGTGCCAATGCATATTCTTCATGGCTTTCCGGGTGTAAGAATACCGGAAAATCTTTTCCGACTTGCTCATAGCCTATATCTAACATTTCTTGAGGACTAGATCCCACTACTACCCAATCTTTTTCTTGAACTGGTAGTTTTAGCAATTTGTCTCGTACGGCGCCACCCACTAAATATTTTTCCATTAAGCAATTCTCAATTAAATGATTTTCATATTAAAATCCTACTGATTAACTTAAAATAAAACTATTTTATATGGAATAAAATTTTATATATAAAATATAGTGATTTTTTTTTTTTTATTAATTATATTAAATAAAAATTTTTAAACAATTATTTTGATAGTAATGAATCAAGTCAATTAATTAAGATACATAAAGTTATATATGGTGCAGATAATTTTACACATAAAGCATGAATATGGGCTGTAGTCTAATACAAAATATTATTTTTAATTTTTTGAAAATATAAATTAAGTTGTATTTCAAGCAGTATTATAAATGTACTAGAGTTGTTTGTATTATTAATTTTGATTACTTATCAAATAATTTATTATGGTTATAATTATAATATATAATTAACTATACTTTTATTTGTTCAAGATGTTTATTAGGTAAATTATGACTGTTACTTTTCCAAATTTTTCCAAATCGAGTGTATTAATTGTAGGGGACGTTATGTTAGACCGTTATTGGTATGGTTCTACCGATAAGATTTCCCCAGAAGCACCTGTTCCAGTTGTTAAGATCAGTAAAATTATAGATCGACCAGGTGGAGCTGCTAATGTTGCAATGAATATCGCTTCTTTAGGCGCTCAATCAAGATTATTAGGATTAACTGGAGTTGATGAAGCAGCTAAAATTTTAAAAAAGCAACTTGACGAATCAAATATAAAATGGAATTTTATTTCAGTTAGAACATGCCCTACTATAATTAAATTACGAGTAATGTCACGTGATCAACAACTCATTAGATTAGATTTTGAACAATATTTTAATAATGTTGATACTACGAAATTACTTGATCAAGTTGAATTGTATTTACCAAAATATAAGGTATTAGTATTGTCTGATTATGCCAAGGGGTCTTTAAACTGCATAGAAGAAATTATTAAATTGGCACGCTATATGAATGTACCGGTTATCGTAGACCCTAAAGGTATACAATTTGCTCGTTATAAAGGCGCGACTTTATTAACTCCTAATATATCAGAATTTGAATCGATAGTAGGATCTTGTCGTAATGAAAAAATTTTGATAAATAGAGCTCAAGAAATTATAATTGATTACAATTTATCAGCTTTATTGATTACACGCTCTGAAAGGGGTATGACTTTATGCACACGATATGCATCCCCTTTATATTTTTCAACTCAGACAAAGGAAGTATATAATGTAACTGGTGCTGGGGATACAGTAGTTGGTGTGCTGTCAGCAGCATTGTCTTCTGGTAAAAGTTTGGAAAAAGCGTGTTTTTTAGCTAATTTGGCCGCCAGTGCGGTAATAAAAAAATCTGGGACTTCTACTAGCAATGTAACTGAAATGAAAAATATCATGAATAGTCATATATGTACTACTTTGCCTGTCGGTATATTAGATGAGAAGACGTTAAAACAGACAATATCTGTAGTTCGTAATAGAGGCGAAAAAATAGTCATGACTAATGGTGTCTTCGATATATTGCATTCTGGTCATGTAAGTTATTTGACTAATGCTAAAAAACTTGGGGATAGATTAATTGTGGCCGTAAACAGCGATGGCTCAACGAGACGTTTAAAAGGTAAAACAAGACCTATAAATACTTTAGAACAACGGATGTTTATAGTAGCTGCCTTATCAGTCGTAGATTGGGTAGTGCCTTTTTATGAGGATACACCCTCAAGATTAGTTGCATACTTGTCTCCAGATTTTTTGGTAAAAGGTGGTGATTATCATGTATGTGATATCGAGGGAAGCCAAGTAGTGCTGAATAACGGAGGGACAGTGCGTGTGTTAAATTTTCAAACTGGTTGTTCTAGCAGCAATATTATTAGTGCTATTAAACGTAAAAATTGAAAAACACGTAAGGTAATTTATTATAAAAATATATTTTTAGTATGACATTAAAATACAGCAAATATTTAAGTCACGAGATGCGCGTATGAGCGCGATAATACCCGGACAAAAGTAAGACGTAGATATATTGATATGATATGGAATCGATATAATTATTCTATTTATGACAATATAGTTAAAATAGATTAATGTGACTGATGGTTTCAATTTGTGTTTATATTGGTTTGTAATATTTTAAAATTTTTATAATTATTTTGTTTTTATTGTGGTTTGCGCATACATTATGTAGTGACATAAAATTATTTTGATTCTTCATAATTCCTATTTACTCGTCTAATGTCATAATAATTTCAAGATGTTTCTATTTAAAATTATATGTAATATTTGAATAATGTTCGGAATAAATTTATATGAATGACATTAAATTTTTTGATTTTCAAGATTAATATATCAATGTTATTAATTATTTTTTAATTTATGTAGTATTACTCATAATAAATAGTGTTTTGATATAAATTTTGATTTATTGATATAAATTCGGTGCGTCATGTTTTGTATATATAGTGTTGATGCATGCAGAGTAAAGATGGTTTAGTGCACACAAATTGTATTTGATCATAAAAATATGCAATTTGACGGCATTATCAGTACGATTTTATAAAGATGATTTGATATAATTTGAATGCTAGTAGCGATAGTCTAAATGAGGGATGGGGATATAGATTTTAATCAATATATATATATATATATATATATTCGTTTTATTTAAATTGTACTTTTGTTTGCAGTTTGATCGCATTTTTATTGCAATCAATTATGGTAATTTAGTGAGGATTTAATTATCATGCGCCGGAGGAGTGTTTTATCTGAATTTGGATCGCCTATAGAGCGTGTCCAAAATGCGTTAAAAGCGTTACGAAATGGTCGGGGTATTTTAGTAATGGATGATGAAAATCGTGAGAATGAAGGTGATATGATATTTGCTGCGGAAAATATGACAGTTGAACAAATGGCATTAGCTATTCGTTATGGTAGTGGAATAGTTTGTTTATGCCTTACAGAGGATCGATGTAAACAATTAAATTTAACAATGATGGTAGAGAATAATAGTAATCGTTATAGAACTGCTTTTACTGTTACTATAGAAGCAGCAAAAGGTGTAACTACTGGGGTTTCGGCTGCGGATCGACTAACTACTATTAGAGCTTCTATAGAAGATAGCGCAAAGCCTTCTGACTTAAATCGTCCTGGGCATGTATTTCCCTTACGTGCTCAAAATGGAGGAGTATTAGCTCGTTTTGGTCATACAGAAGCAGCTATTGATTTAACTTCATTAGCTGGATTAGGACCATTTGGGGTATTGTGTGAAGTAACAAATGAAGATGGAAGTATGGCGCGTATATTAGAAATAATTGCGTTTGCACGTAGGCATAGAATGCCAGTTTTAACTATTTCAGATTTGATAACTTATCGTATTCATATGACTTAACGAAAATCATTGTCTATTAAGTAATAAAGTTTTAAGAATATTTTAAATATATTTATTGCATAAAGAATTATGTATTAAATACTCATCAATGATGCTTGTATTTCATGATGTGGTTTTTGAACGTATCCAATAGCATATTTACATGGCAATATTTTATATGAATAAAATTCATGTATCCTAATCAGGATAGTGTTTTTGACTGCAACTATTATAATTCAATAATTGTTCTGAAAATATTAACTATAAGAAATGATCTTGTCTGATTAAACACGAATACAATGATTATATAATTTTTTTTGATAATAGGTTCCTAGCGATATACTCCAGGAGAAAATATGCTTGCCATTATACGTGTTATTTTAGCCTTGATATTATCAATTAATATTTGTATATTTGGTATTATTTATTGTTTATTAAGACCGCGTCAGTCGTATAATACTGCTCTTTTTAGTCGATTATTCGGCAGTATGGCTCCTATTTTTGGGATTCAACTTAAAATACGAAATTTGTCAAGTAATCAATTACCGAGGAATTGTATATATATTGCTAATCATCAAAATAATTACGATATGATCACAGTATCTTGTGTTGTGAAGCCACGTACGATAATGGTAGGTAAAAAAAATTTACTGTGGATTCCATTGTTTGGGCAACTGTATTGGTTATGCGGAAATATATTAATTAATCGCCGTCAAAATACTCGGTCTCATAATATTTTGATACAAAAAGCTAAATCTGTTAAAACGCACGATATTTCTATTTGGGTGTTCCCAGAAGGCACACGTAGCGCCGGAAGGGGATTGTTACCATTTAAAATTGGTGCGTTTTATGCTGCAATTACAGCTCAAATACCAATTGTACCTGTTTGTGTTTCTAATATTTCTAATAAAAAAATAAAATTAAATCGTTGGTCTAATGGTTTAGTGATTATTGAAGTTATGCCTCCTATAGCAACTCAAAAATATGAACCTAACAAAGTACGTGACATGACTAAATATTGTTATGAAGTTATGAAAGTAAAAATTGATTCATTAAATAAAGAAGTAATTGCATACGAAACACAGATATCTCGATCATTAAAAACACGTGTATGAAATAGTTTTTAACTGTATTGGAGTGAATACGAGTTTTATCGTTTGTTAATTTGAATATGTAAAAATTACAGGTATGTGTATCAATATTATTAATTAGATGCTTTTTAGTTAATATATAAAGATAAAAATATTTTTAAATGTTCAAGTTGTTTATGTCATTATGTATTTATGCGGTTAAGAGCATCTGATAAATCACGAATTAGATCACTAGGGTGTTCTAATCCCACATGAACTCGAACTAATGTTCCTGTAAAATCTAATGTACCCGAGGGACGTATAGAGCGTAGTTCTTCTACTTGATTAACTAAAATTAAAGATTCAAATCCACCCCAGGAATATGCAATTTTAAAGTATTTAAAATGATCAATAAAATTGGATAATTGTAAATCATTTAAACGTTTCTTTAAAATAAATGAAAATAATCCGCTAGATCCACTAAAATCTCTTATAAAATGTTTATGTCCTTTGCATGTAGCTAAAGCGGGATGATTTACTCGTTCTATTGCTGGATGTTGAGCTAACCAATGAGCAACATGCAGTCCATTCTCTTCATGTTGTTTTAATCTAATATATAAAGTGCGTAATCCACGTGATGCCATGTAAGCGGTGTCAGCATCAACCATTTGCCCCATTAAATAAGATTGTTCTCGTAATTGATCCCAACAACGTGCATTAGAAACCGCAGTTCCTATCATGCCATCAGAATGGCCTATGATATATTTAGTACCTGATTGTAGAGAGACATCTACTCCTATATCTAATGCTTTAAAAAAAACTCCTGCTGACCAAGTATTATCTAATAATATGATGATATCTGATTTTTTTTTACGTACTGATTTAACGATACTAGGAACATTTTGTACCTCCATCGTTATTGACCCTGGTGATTCTAATATCACTAAACGGGTGTTATGTTGAATTAAATTAGAAATATCATTTCCAATTAATGGATCAAAGAAGGTAGTGTCTATATTCATTCTTTTTAAAACATATCGACAGAATTTTTGAGTTGGTTCATATGCAGATCCTGTTATTAATATATGGTCTCCTGGTTGGACAAAAGACAGGATCGTATGAGTAATTGCTGCTGTTCCGCATGGATATAGTACACAACCAACACCATTTTCTAATTCAGTCATTGATTGGCGTAGGGAAAAATGGGTAATAGTTCCATATCGACCATAGAATAATTTATCAGTTGTATTATGATTGTTAACAGCTTGCTGTTTTTGTTGAATTGAATTGAATACTACTGAAGATGTGCGTTGGATAATAGGATTAATTGCGCCGTATGTATATTTCTGATCTCTTCCAGAAGTGATTAATGTAGTTTCAAATTTTTTCATGATCATTGTATTGAATGAACTAATAATGAAAACTAAGTTTATTCGATTATGTTATGTAATAAATGTTATATTTTTCTTGGTGTTATTTCCATATGTTCATATGGATTTTGTTGCATCAAAATTGAATATAATGAAAACTTCATATTTTACTAATTTTAATAAATCCATATGACGATGTCTAGTATTTAGTGCCTTACAAGCATATGTTAATTTTAATTTTTAATTTTATAATAATAATTTATAGATAGAGGTTTATGCCTGAAGATGTTCGAATATATGATATGCATGGGTGTTTTTTTGAAATTATTTAATTACCATACATCTAGTATCAACTAGATGTATGGTAATTTTTTCTAAAAAAAATTAAAAATATTTTAAAATAATACAGAATGAAGTATAATTTTTGTATTCTAGAAAAGTTATCTTTTAATAAAATTATTTATTTAAACATCAGCGGTTGTTAAATGTTATAAAATACATTATATATCATGTCTAAATTCACTTAGATCGTTGTTACACCAATTTTATTTATTATAGTCTTTTAATATACATTAAATTTAATGGGCATTGGCTATGTTTTAGGTTTTGTAAGTAGTGAAAGTTATTATGAGTGTTATTGGGATCAAAACCATTATATATATAGTCACACGATGTACGGGATTTAATAGACTAGACCAGTAAGTATTGGTTAACAACAATAGGTTACTATGTTTTCAATGATAAAGTTAATACGATCGGTTTGTTGTGATAATAAACGATTGGGCTGTATGGAAAAAATGAAATGATTTTACTTGAATACTTATAAAGATCAAATTTTATTTGTGAAAATAATATTTTTTAAATTAATTACAACAATTATTTCTATGTTTAAATGATATTAGTTGTCTTTAATGAAATTTAGGATGTTAATGTTAATGTGTTACTTAATTATTGTCGAGTATCATTGAAAATTATGTTGTTGATGTGTTATTTTTAATATTTAAATGTTGATTATTGATTTTTCTGCTATGGAAGTATATTGCGATAAGCAATAGAAGATGCCTGGAGTTGTTTATAACTCTATGGAAAATTTTGTAGATATGCAGCAAAAATAATTATTAGTTTATTGAAACGTCAAATCAACTGGATGGGGTCTTTAAGATGTGCCCGGACTTGGAATTGAACCAAGGACACGAGGATCTTCAGTCCTCTGCTCTACCAACTGAGCTATCCGGGCTTATTAGTTGTGTTTGTTACACATGTATACAAAAGAAATCTAATTGTATTATCTTTATTCTTTTGAATTCGTCAATATATTTTATTTGTCGATGAAACCATTTTCTATTTAAAAGTACTTTTAAATAGAAAATGGTTTCAGATAAGATCTTCATTGGAAGAAAGTATTTATATGTTATTCATTCAATCAGGAAGATTTGCGTAACCTTAATATAAGATGGGATTTGCTTTTTCTAATTTTTAAATATTATGATTATAATTAAATTTTAAAAATAAAGTTTATCTTATATACTACATAAGTGGCGATTATAATTATTGGGGTTGCATTATCAATGATTGTTCTGTTTTTTGTATTTATAGAACATTAGTGTTTCCGTAATACAGATTGCATCCATGATAAATAATTTGGCTCCCCATCTATAATGGGGAGCACTAGAAATTCTGGAACTTTATAGGGGTGTAATTGTTTAATTGTGTTTAACACCGCTCCTTTTAAGGAACTGCGTGTCTTGATTAATAATTGTAATTCATCCTGATCTTTCAAGGTGTTGTCCCAATAATAAAACGAGCGAACTTCGCATAATAAAGTTATGCATGCCGCTAATTTATGATGTAATAAAGCTTTTGTTAAATTCAAAACAATGGACATATCGTTAGGTGTGGTGCATAAAATTATTATCATTTTTCTCTGTAAATAATTCGATTAGGTATCTGTCAATTACATTGCTATGGAAAAAATTTTTAAACAACATAAAAGAAATGTCTTACCGATTATTTTTAATTGTATATTCATGTTAATAATGGCATGATGTTTTGTATGAATCGTTGATTCATTATACTAGATAATGATTGTGTGTGAAGTACTAAGTAAATAAATATTAATTTTTATTGATTATAAGAAGATGTACTTATGAAGGCGTGAACATGTACATATATAAAAATTTTCGCATTCCCCCTTGAAGCAATCTTGAATGCCCCCATTTTAAGTATTGTCCTGAAGTGATGAGTATTAATAAAATTTGCATTTGATGTTCAATGTCAGAATTTATTAATGTAGGATGCGAATAATTAGATAACATAATTAGGGAGCATTAAATGAAAATTCGTCCATTGCATGATCGTGTAATTGTTAAACGTAAAGAGGTTGAATCGAAGTCTGCGGGAGGCATTGTACTGACTGGATCGGCAGCAGGAAAATCTACTCGTGGAGAAGTATTGGCTGTTGGTCATGGCCGCGTTTTGGAAAACGGGGGGGTAAAAGCTTTAGATGTACGTATTGGTGATACCGTAATTTTCAATGACGGGTATGGTGTGAAAGTGGAGAAAATTGATAATGAAGAAGTATTGATTATGTCAGAAAGCGATATCCTTGCTATCGTTGAGAAATAATTCGCGACTAACTTATTAATTGAACTTTGAAATTTTTAAGGAAAATGAAATGGCAGCTAAAGATGTGAAATTTGGTAATGATGCGCGTGTCAAAATGCTGCGCGGAGTAAACGTGTTGGCTGACGCAGTGAAAGTTACTCTTGGCCCTAAAGGTAGAAATGTGGTATTAGATAAATCCTTCGGGGCGCCGGTTATAACTAAAGATGGAGTATCTGTGGCACGAGAAATTGAGTTAGAAGACAAATTTGAAAATATGGGCGCTCAAATGGTGAAGGAGGTTGCTTCTAAAGCAAATGATTCTGCAGGTGATGGAACTACTACTGCTACCGTGTTAGCTCAATCTATAGTTAATGAAGGACTAAAAGCTGTAGCTGCTGGAATGAACCCAATGGATTTAAAACGTGGAATCGATAAGGCAGTAGTTGCAGCAGTAGAAGAATTGAAAAAACTATCTGTGCCTTGTTCAGATCCTAAGGCTATTGCTCAAGTGGGTACTATTTCTGCAAATTCTGATGAAACTGTTGGTAAACTTATTGCTCAAGCAATGGATAAGGTGGGGAAAGAGGGAGTTATCACTGTAGAAGAAGGATCGGGTTTACAGGATGAGTTAGATGTAGTTGAAGGCATGCAATTTGATCGCGGTTATCTTTCTCCTTATTTTGTTAATAAACCTGAAAGCGGTACTGTGGAGTTAGAGCATCCTTTCATTTTATTAGCAGACAAAAAGATTTCTAATATTAGAGAAATGTTACCTATACTAGAATCTGTTGCAAAAGCAGGAAAACCGTTGCTTATTATTGCTGAAGATGTAGAGGGCGAAGCTTTGGCGACTTTAGTGGTAAATAATATGCGTGGTATAGTAAAAGTAACTGCTGTAAAGGCACCAGGTTTTGGTGATCGACGTAAAGCTATGTTACAAGATATAGCTGTGTTGACTGCGGGAACCGTGATTTCTGAAGAAATTGGATTGGAATTGGAAAAGGCAACATTAGAAGATATGGGGCAAGCTAAGCGCGTAGTTATCACCAAAGATGCTACTACTATTATTGACGGAGTAGGTAATAAGTCTGCTATAAATAGTCGTGTAGCACAAATTAATCAACAACGTGATGAAGCTACTTCTGATTATGATCGTGAGAAGCTGCAAGAACGTGTTGCTAAATTAGCGGGTGGAGTTGCAGTAATTAAAGTTGGAGCAGCTACTGAAGTAGAAATGAAAGAAAAGAAAGCGCGCGTAGAAGATGCGTTACATGCAACTCGCGCCGCTGTTGAAGAAGGTGTCGTTGCGGGTGGTGGTGTTGCTTTAATTCGTGTAGCTAACGCCATCAGAAATCTATGTGGTGATAATGAGGATCAAAATGTTGGTATTAAGGTCGCTCGTCGTGCAATGGAAGCCCCTTTGCGTCAAATTATGGCGAATGCTGGAGAAGAACCATCAGTAATCGCTAATAATGTCAGATCGGGAGAAGGTAATACTGGTTATAATGCCGCTACTGAAAAGTATGGTAATATGATCGAGTTAGGAATTTTAGACCCCACTAAAGTTACTCGTTCTGCTTTACAATATGCAGCATCTATTGCAGGTTTAATGATTACTACTGAATGTATGGTTACTGAGTTACCTAAAGAAGATAAACCAGACTTAGGAAATGCAGGAGCTGGCGGAAATATGGGAGGTATGATGTAGTTGAGATCAATTTTACGATAATCACTGAAACAAACAACCCTAATCTAACTAGATTAGGGTTGTTTGTTTCAGTGATTATCGTAAAATGTTAATTAATTTTTATAGATTTTATTCAGAATAATTTTTATGGTATTGTACAGCATTAATGAATTTAAAACTGGACTTAAGATCATTCAAAATAAAGAACCGTGTGTTATCATTAGTAGCGAATCCATAAAACCTGGAAAAGGGCAAGCTTTTAGTCGTGTGAGGTTTAGACAAATAATTTCTGGTAAAATCCTAGAGAAGACTTTCAAGTCTGGAGATTTTTTAGAATCAGCTAATATCATGGAGGTTAGGTTGGTTTATGTGTATCATAATAATGAATTTTGGTATTTCATGGATGAAAGGAATTTTGAGGAAATCGCAGTTGCTGCAAAAATAATAGGATCGAACGTAAAATGGATTACAACTCAATTACATTACATAGTAACTCTATGGAATAAAGTACCAATTCTTGTAACTCCTCCTGATTATGTAGAGTTAAAAATTATAAAAATTACTCCAATAAAAAAGAATAGCGCTGGCTCGGCTGGCGTTAAATTAGCTACCGTCAGCACTGGCGCTGTAGTTAAAGTTCCATTTTTTATTCAATTGGGGGAATTAATTAAAATTAATACTCGTTTAGGCATATATATATCCCGAGCAAAGTAAAACATAATAATACTTATGTTATTGTGTAATAATTTGTATTCGGGTAGTTAGAATCAAAATTATTAATAGATAGTTGATTATTAAAAAGATAGGAAGGTATGTATGGTAATTTTATTCCATTATTTTGATAATATTCTATAATTAACATATGCATTTGATGGCATAAAGGCATACGCAGTTTTATATCTGATATATGTATTCGTATTTCAAAGATAGGTAATCCTTGTTGTAAATCTACTAAATATACTTCTGGAGGCGGGGTGTGTAAGGAAAAAGAAGAATTTTTTGCTATTTGTAATAAAACTTTTACTATTTTTTTCATATCTGTTTCCAAAGGAGCAGGTACGCGTAGTACTACTCGTGTTAATGTATCCGATAGGGACCAATTAATGAATTGTTTTGTAATAAATTCTTTATTTGGAATAATGATTTCTTTATGATTCCAATCAGTAATGATAGTTGCACGAGTGTTAATGCGAGTAATATTACCGGTAAGTTTGTTAATAGTTACGGTGTCACCAATACGAATTGGTTTTTCAAAAAGTATCATTAAACCAGATATGAGATTAGCAAATATTTCTTGTAATCCAAAACCTAACCCAACACCCAATGCTGCTATTAACCATTGTATTTTAGTCCACTCTATGCCTATCAAAGAACATCCTATTATTCCACCAAGGAACATCAATATATACTTAATTAGCGTGGTAATAGCATATCCTGTGCCTGGTGTGAGGTCTAAATGTTGTAAAACGGTAAGTTCTAAAAATGCTGGTAAATTTTTCACTGTTTTTTTGGTAATAACAATTACTAGAACAGCAATAAGAAATGAATTTAATGTTATAGGTTGAATGTTATCTACCCCCTTTATAGTAGAGGTCACATCCCATAATGTAATGTTTTCTAAAAAAGAAAATGAAGAATGTAGTTCAGACCATAATAAAGTCATTAATAATAGGGCAATAATAGTAATAATAGATCGTATCAATTGCAATGATTGTGTGCTAATGGTATCTAAATCTAAAATCTTACTAGTTTTTTCATCATTAGATACCAATTTGTTAGTTTGTAGTAGTTGAGTAGAATTAGATTCATTGTGCATTCTTAGAGTTAATTGTAGAGTTCGTTTTTGTTTGGCGCGTTCAAAAGCAATACGACGCCGTTGGATCGATGTCCACCTACGAATTATATGGTATACGATTAACGATATAATCCAAATGAATAACGATGTTTCCAGTCGTGCTAATAATTCTTGGGCGATAAACAAATAGCCTAACATGCAAGAGATTGCTGCTATTACTGGTGCGCATATTATTATATTCCATAAACCATGATTAATGATATTGTCGGAAGAATCATGTTTGTTTAAATATAAAGGCAATCCAGAACGTTTTAGGTTATTGGTAATAAAAGTTAAATAAATGCATAATAGAATAAAACATAAACGACCTAAAGTATTGGAAAACTCTCTGTCGTTATAATTATTAAATATAGTTAGCATCATTATTAAAAAAACAATTGTTCCAACAGCCCAGGTATAATGATGCGAAAAAACTTGTTGAACTCTTTTTTTAGACCAACCAAAATGAGCAATAAATAATCCTTTTGAGGACGAGAAATAAGCTCCTACTATGGATGCCCATAGTATAAAAGTTGTAACTTTAATTCCGTCATTAATTGCAACAGAAATAGGATACAACCAATCATGATTTAAACTATACCCTACGACTGCCCATAATATCGGGATTGGTAAAGCTATCAACATTGAGTACCATATATTATAGAAAGTGAGTAAGAAAGTATCTTGATTTACTTTTCCTATTTTTTTACTGGATTGCTCTAAAAATACTTGATAATGATGATGTATAGCACAATACAATCCAGCTGATATTATAATACATGATATTATTAGTATCAGTGTTTTTCGAGTAGTAAAGATCCTATTTAACGAAGATATTATTTGGTAATTAAATTCATCTAAAGTTAATAGTTTGTACAAATCTTGATAAACGTTTACAGGATAAGATATAGTAATTGGATGAAAATCAGCAATCCAAAATAAATGGCGATGTGTAGCTTTTTGTACATCTTGTAGCGCTTCTTTAAGCTGTCTATGAGCAGCTTTTAATTTTGTTAATTCTAAGATTTGTGCATCAAAACTATTTAATAATGCAGTGATAAGGTTACGTTGTATGGTGAGTTGCGTCTCCAAAATATGTTTGTGAGGAGTTGTTAGCGGTGTGCCGTCGTCTTGTTTAATTTGCGATGATAGTGGTATTATTTTATTCAATTGATTTTCATATTGTAGACGTTTATTTCTTAGTTGAGCCATATCATGATCTAGTTGTCGAGATTTAGGTGTTTCTGGTAACTTAGAGACTTGAGAACGCAGCGTTTCTTTAAGAACTGAAGATGTATCTACCCATTGTGCTTGTTCAATTAAGTTGTTGAAGGTCTGGCGTACTTGTAATATACATGATGCAACTTCTTGCTTTTTCGACTCGATGTTGTTCATGCGGTGCGTTTGTTGATTTAAAATAATTAATAGGTCACGATTGACTTGTAATTGTTTTTCGATGGATTTTGGTAATGTGTTACTATGTTCTGATAGTGTTTTTTTGGTATAATCAATGGATTGGTTTTTTTCTTTTTGATATAAACAATTTAACTGGTGTCTTAGTATACGTGCTTCATTGTTTATATAATTGTATTTTTTTTTAATCAATTCTATGCGTAGCCGGGATAATTCTTTACGATTATTGATGCTTAGTTCAGAAAGCTTAAGTTCGGCCACTTTTAATTGTCTAGCTGCTTGCTCTGATTGTAATACAGCAAATTTAGCTTGTTCTATTAAAGTATTTGCATTTGTATATAATATTTGTCGTTGTTCTAAATTATCTAATATATTTTTAGCTATAATTTGTTGTTGCGGTAACAATATCAATGATTCATTAATAGAACGTACATGATCATGTTCTCGTTGTAATTGTTCCGACAAATCTGTTAATTGATGATCAATGTGAAATAATTTTTGCTTTAGCTCATTTTCAGAAAGATTTTTATCGATATTAATGATGATATTAGATGTATTATTATACTCTTCATATAATTGAAGAGTTATGTATGAAAAGTCGTTTATGATGTTTTGGTATTCTTGAATTTTAATATTAGAACATTTTCGTTCAAAAATAAAATGCAACGCAGATTGTAAATCATCTATAATGGCTTTTTGATGAGCATTTATATGCTCTTTTTTCTGTGCATATTGTAAATATTTCTTTATTTCTTGTTCATCTGAAAAGTTATAAGAAAATGTTACTGATGGAAGTAACCATGTTATTATGTATGTCAATAAAAAAAAATATTTAAAAAATATAATTTTCTTTTGAATAGTAATCATATAGACACAATATTATTGCATGATTCTGAAAAATATATAATGTAAATTACGTATGATTATTTTTTTGACTATATCCTTGTGCTAAAGGCATTCCAATACGAGCAATATCATACGGTTGTAGTAGATTGTTTAAGATAACTTTTTTGTCCCCGAACAAATTGATAACAGTAGATCCTAATTTAAATAAACCCATTTCATGCCCTTTTTGTAATATTATTGAATCATCGGTATTTGTATTATTTGGTGAGTAACGCCAATGTCTAACAACACCTTCGCGTGGCGGGGTAATTGTGCCTAACCATGTAGTTTCAATACTCCCTACTATTATAGCGCCAATTAAAATTTGAGCCATATAGCCAAAATCTGTTTCAAATAAACAGATGACTCTTTCATTACGAGAAAATATATTAGGCATATTTTTAGTAATTTTTGGATGTACTGAAAATAAATTACCGGGTATATATAGCACTTCACGGAGTGTTCCGGTACAAGGCATGTAGATGCGATGGCAGTTTTGAGGGGGTATATAAATAATAACGAAACTTCCATTAATAAAATAGTCAATGATATTGTCATGACCTGCTAGTAACCCATCCAAATTATAAGGGGCATTTTTTGCCTGAAAGATATTTGTTTGGCTTATTTTCCCTATTTGAGTGATGATCCCATCAGCCGGGATAATTAACGTAGATGGATTGCTATCGATAGGTCGAGCATTCTTATGTAGTTTTCGAGTAAAAAATGCATTAAATGTTGTATAATCGGTTAAATTAGGTTTATCGGATTCTTTCATATCTATTTTATAAATATGAATAAACAGAAGAATAGCATAACGTGTTATCCATCCACCTTTCCATGAGGCTCCAAGTCCTACCAAATAAGTAATCCAGTACTTTGGTAGTAAATATTGCAATAAAATCTGTATTTTTTCTAACATAATGTATACCCAATTTGGATGATTAATTCGTAATTATGAGATAGTGATTAGATTATGTATTTCGCTGTAGTTTCGTTGGAAATTCATATTTCTTTCAAAGACCAGTATAACATATAATATGTTATTAATCGCTCAAAAGTTGTAAAAGTTGTTACAGTTTCACTGTAGAAATATAGTTAATTGTATTATCGATAAACATCGATACAGTTATAGTGATTATTAATTATATGGTTTTTGTTGATTTTTTAGGAATATATGAGGTTATAGATTTTATAAATGTAGTTGTGAGAAATCTTTATAGATCATAAATTTATTTTAAATTTGAGATCGAAAATAATTATTCATACTTGTAGCATTATTCAAATTTATAGCTGAAATTGTTTGTGATTTGTTAGTAATCAATTTTATTATTTCTGAAATATTGTAAAAATGAAATTTGTAAATAATAAATCTGTAATTTTATTTAAATAATGCGATGATTTATTTTTTTTATATTTGATGTGTGTTTACAGAATATGTTAGTATCAATCTGAAATTATGAAATTGTAGACTGATATCTATTAGAGTTATATACAAACAGTATTTGATGTGTTTTATGAATATTTAATATAGAATAAGAATAGTGTGAGTAATATGAATAAAATGATTCGGTACTGTAGTAATTCACTTATTGAAGTAAAGATTTTCGGTATATAGGCATAAGCGGGGTTATATGCGTGATGATAATTTGATATGGATTGATTTAGAGATGACTGGATTAAATCCAGAACGGGATCGTATTTTGGAAGTGGCTACTTTAGTTACCGATAGTAAATTGAATATTTTATCAGAAGGTCCTGTTATACCGATACATCAATCTGAATCTCAGCTATTATTAATGGACGACTGGAACATGCGTGTTCATAGCGCTACTGGTTTGATAGAAAAGGTGAGATGTAGTGCATTGGATGAGATTAGCGCATCTAATTTGACAATAAAATTTTTAATAAATTGGGTCGATTTTAAAAAGTCACCGATATGCGGAAATAGTATAGCTCAGGATCGTCTATTTTTACTCCGATATATGCCAGAATTAGAATCATATTTTAATCATCGTTATTTAGATGTGAGTACGATTAAAGAATTAATGATGCGCTGGAGACCAGATTTGATATCTGGATTACGATTACAGAAAACCCATTGCGCATTAGATGATATTCGCGAATCTGTTTCAGAATTAATGTATTATCGCGAGCATTTTATACAATTATAAAGCGCCATAAAATTCATAATTTAGATATTATTTGAAAGCGCAAGAAAAATCAATTAACTAAATTAGTTAGTTGATGTAGTTTGTAATTGTTGTCAAATATATGATGTAGATTCATTGAATAAGTAGCTATGTTTTTAATTTTTCATTTAAAGTAAGCGGGAATAGCTCAGCTGGGAGAGCACAACCTTGCCAAGGTTGGGGTCGCGAGTTCAAATCTCGTTTCCCGCTCCATTTTAGTATTTAATTTTATATCATTAATTACCATTGTATACTCATTCTAAATACAGTTTAAAATAAGTGTAATATTAATATATTTTAGCGCGGCAATTATATATAAATTAAAAATTGTTTGTCGTTTAAAAATAAATTGAGCATGTATATTTATTGATATGGCAATGAGTTTGACAAATTAATGGATAGCGAATACGACAAAATTATTTTCGCTTTTATAAGTATAAATAGTATACGATTATTTTTTTTGAATACATTTGATTTGAGATTGATTTACTCTTATTTTCTATATCAACTCCTAACATTGATATAAAGAGTAAATTATTTGCTGGGGTAGTTTGTAGTAATACAAATTAATTTTAAGTGCGCATAGATTATTATTTTTTAATTTTAACGAAAAAATTTTCTTTAGCGTAGAGCGATGTGATTAGTGTTGTTTATAATTTTATATTTGTTATATGAGTTTTATATATATATTGTTATGTATCTACAAAAAATTAATTGAATGATGAGTGATTATGTTAATATTTTTTATATTATTTTACTTATAATAATACTTTAGCGTATAAGATCTTAAATTTATATTAATGATGAAGAAATGTGTATTGGTATTATCTGATGAATTAAAAACCCTGTCATTAGGTGCTACTTTGGCTTCTGTTTGTGTTCAAGGTTGTGTGATTTATTTAAATGGTTATATAGGATCAGGAAAATCTGTTTTTTGTAAGGGATTTTTAAATGCATTAGGACATAATGGCCATATACATAGTCCTACTTACACTTTAATTGAATCTTATATTTTGACGCATTGGCGTGTATGTCATTTTGATTTTTATCGGTTAACTTCTTCAGAAGAACTAGAGTACATGGGGATTAGAGATTATTTTGATGGCTACACTGTATGCTTAATAGAGTGGCCAAAACAAGGAATGGGAATTTTACCAAAAGAAGATATTTCAGTAACGATAAATTATCATGATCGTAAAGAATCTAGGAAAGTCATTATAGAATCTTTTAGTAGTTTAGGTAACAAAATGTTAGATACTTTGTTAGCATGTTGGAAGTTAGAAACATGAAGTTAAAATACGAAATAATTTTCGTAATGACAATATTTTCAAAATATTTATGTGTTGACCCAGTTATAGCATCAACTCTTAGTTCAATCTCTGTTACCAATAATACAAATCAAGCTATAGTAACATTAGATAGCGCTGTTGTTCCCATGTATATGGTATTTTCCTTGCATAACCCGGAAAGAATTGTAATAGATCTTTTAAAAACATCTAAAGTTCAAAAAAATATATTTCCAATAAATTTTAATGGCACTAATTTAGTTAAACGTATTCGAACAAATACATCTCTTAATCACCAAAGTATACGTATAGTATTAGATTTAACTTCTCCTTCCAACATAGGAACGGTAGCACAAAAACAAATAAAAGAACATTATCGTATTGTATTAACAATTTTGAAAAAAAAAATGTTTACCGTCTCTGATGTAAATACTCGCAAAATATCCCCCATTATACACCGTAAAATTCATGTTAATTCAGGTCAAGTAATAAATAATCAAGAGAGAATAATAGATACGCAATTTAGAAAAAATCAGAACCACAATAAGACATTATCTCCTATTATTGTAGCTATCGATGCTGGACATGGAGGGCAGGATCCAGGAGCTACAGGTCGCCATGGAATATATGAAAAAAATATTACGATTAACATAGCTAAAAAACTAAAAACATTATTGGATTTAGATCCGAGTTTTAAAGCTGTTATGATTCGTGATGGAGACTATTTTCTATCGGTCATGGAACGCTCTAATTTGGCTCGAAAAAGAGCAGCAAATGTATTAGTGTCTATTCATGCAGATTCTGCTTTAAACACTAATGTTAGAGGGGCATCAGTTTGGGTATTATCTAATCGTCGCGCTAAAAGTGAAATGATACATTGGCTACAACGCAGTGAGAAACACGCAGAGTTATTGGGAGGATTGGGAGATATATTAACCAGCTATCATAGTGATCCGTATTTTAATCATTTAGTTTTAGATTTACAATTTGGTTACGCTCAAAGAGCAGGGTATGATATTGCAGCACATGTTTTACATCAATTAAAAAATATTACTCCTTTACATAAGGATATACCTGAATATTCTAGTTTTGGTATATTACGATCTCCTGATATTCCATCTATTTTAGTAGAAACTGGATTTATTAGCAATGTAAAAGAAGAATTTCTGTTGGTTAATAACGGATATCAAGAAAAAATAGCTAATGCTTTGTACAAAGGCTTATGCTCTTATTTCATGATGTCACAACAAAAATTATTAGATCATTCATGATCTCAAAAAATGTATTTACTGTAAATTAATAAACAAAAAAATCAACAATTATTATATTAAATAAATTATCATACATTCAGTATTTTTAAGAAATATTTATTGATACTTATGCACATACGTATATATATAAGAGTTAACATGTATCTTGAAATAATTGAATTTTTTGATAAATTGTAAAAATGATTTCAGGTAATAATATTTTTGATTTTATGTAAATTAAGGGAGAATTTTATTAAACATCAACCGTTAGTTATATTTTTAATGGGTCCTACGGCTGCCGGGAAAACAAGTTTAGCTATAGCTTTAAAAAAAAGAAAAGAAAAAATAGATATTATCAGTGTTGATTCGGCTTTGATATATCGTGATATGAATATCGGGACAGCTAAGCCTGTTGCTGAAGAATTAAAACTAGCCCCGCATAAATTGATAGATATTCGTGATCCAGTTGAATGTTATTCAGTGGCAGATTTTTATCGTGATGCAGATAATGAAATGGAAAATATTATACAATCTGAACATACACCTTTGTTGGTGGGTGGAACGATGTTATACTTTAAAACTCTGCTAGAGGGGTTGTTTATTTTACCAGCAACTAATCAAAAAATTCGTGATGATCTGGAATATGAAGCAAAAAGAACGGGATGGATAAATATACACGATTTATTAAAACATATTGATCCGATTTCGGCCAACAAAATTCATTTAAATGATCATAAGAGAATAATCCGAGCATTAGAAATTTTTTTTATTTCTGGTAAAACATGGACAGAATTAAAACTAATTAATAGTCAAAAACTGAAATATCGATTTCAACAATTTGCTATTGTTCCATCAAGTCGTGATTTGTTATATAAACGAATTGAGAAACGTTTCCATAGAATGTTAGATATCGGGTTTGAAGATGAAGTTATTAGATTATTTAATCGATCTGATTTGCATACCAAAGCAGTAAAATCATCCATTTCTTGCGTAGGTTATCGTCAAATGTGGGAATATTTATCTGGCGATATTAACTATAATCAGATGATAATTAAAGGAATTTATGCTACTCGGCAACTTGCGAAACGACAATTAACCTGGTTACGTAGATGGCCGAATTTGTGTTGGTTAAATAGTGATAATTTATCTGAGGCGACTGATAGTATATCGAAGATATTAATTAAAAATTCATCTAATATATAAAATTAAAAAATTAAATTTGAAATCATCTGCTTTATTTAGACCGTTTAGAATAATATAAAATTAATTTTTAAGGAAATTGAAAATGCACAAAGTTCAATCATTACAAGATCCATTTTTGAACGTATTACGTCGTGAGCGCGTTCCGGTTTTTATTTATTTGGTAAACGGTATTAAATTGCAAGGAGAAATTGAGTCTTTTGATAAATTTGTGATTTTGTTAAGAAATACAGTGAATCAAATGATTTATAAGCATGCTATATCTACTATTGTCCCTTCCCGTGTTGTTTCATACTATGTTAGTCGTGCTGGCAATCACACTACATTCTGATCGTTTATTTCAGAGACTTTTTAATTTTTTAAGTATAATTATGTACTAAATGTAGTAGTATCGAATACTATTAAGTATGGTATACTATAAAACGTTTGATAACTTCATTATATGTGATTATATGTGTATAACTTATTTGTGGAGTAACTTTTATTGTGTGATTCAGGTTATTTGAATAATCAATCTATTTTAGTTCATACTTTTTTTGCCAAAAAAAACCAAAATGAAAATTTTAATTTACAGGAATTTTTATCTTTGGCATCTACGGCAGGCATGGAGATATTGGATATTCTTACTAGTAATTGTAAGACTTGTAACTCTAAATATTTTATCGGGATCGGAAAAACATTAGAACTTGAGCGAATGATTAGAAATAATTCCGTATCTATTGTGTTGTTCAATTGTATTTTATCTCCTCATCAAGAACGGAATCTTATGTGTTTGTTGAAATGCAAGATAATTGATAGAAATCAACTGATTCTCAATATTTTTGCGCAACGTGCACGTACGTACGAAGGTAAGTTGCAAGTGAAATTAGCTCAACTGAGGCATTTAAATTCTCGTTTAGTACATGAATGGAGTCATCTGGAGCGTCAAAAAGGAGGTATTGGTTTGCGAGGGGGATCAGGAGAGATGCAATTAGAAAGTGATCGCCGTTTATTACGTAAGGAGATGACCCAGATTTTATTGCGTCTAAAAAAAATAGAAAACCAACGGGAACAGGGTAGACGACATCGTGTTAGAATCGGAGTGCCTACTGTTTCTTTAGTAGGATATACAAATGCTGGAAAATCTACTTTATTTAACACAATGACCGCATCACATGCGTATACATCATCGAAACTTTTTGCCACTCTTGATCCTACAAGTAGACGTATTGTATACAAAGGTGCTCATGATATTATATTAACAGATACGGTAGGTTTTATTCAAAATTTACCGCGTGGTTTAATATCTTCTTTTAAGGCGACTTTGCAAGAGACAGTACAAGCAACTCTATTATTACATGTTGTAGACGTTGCTGATGAAAAATTTGAACAAAATATTAACACGGTACATTGTATTTTGAGTAATTTGAGTGTTCATAATGTTCCAAGGATTTTGGTGATGAACAAGATAGATCAATTGAAAGAAATAGCGCCACGTATTGATCGAGATAATCATGGCTGTCCAATACGGGTCTGGATATCAGCTCAAAACAATGTAGGTCTTTCTTTATTGGTGCAAGCTATTAATGAATTGTTGTCAAATTATATGATTTCTTATGAATTAAGAATGCCTATAAGTAACGGTTTATGTGAGAAGTTATATAAGCTACAGGTTGTTAAACAATATTGGGTTGAAGATGATAATTATATTAGGTTAAAAATATATTTATCTTCTGTAAGTTGGGGTCGTTTATTAAAAAATAATAAATTATTGATAAATTATATTGTTTAATATTTTTAAAATAAAAAGGGAATATATATATCGCTCATATAATGTGTGAGGAAAAATATGATTTGTAATCATCTTAATAACTATAAATATATTCATGATCCATGGGGACATCATGATAAGAATGATGTAGATCGTTCTTCTATTGAAGACAAGAATAAATCTGAATTTAATATATTAGATGCAGATAAATATTTAGATAAAATAACTGATAAATTAAATATATTTAACAAACGCAATCAAGATTCTGAAAAATTTCCTAAAAATAAAAATTTTTTTATAATGTTAATGTTAATTATTGTTGTTTTTACGTGGATTATTAGTGGTTTGTACACGATTAAAGAAGCAGAACGCGGGGTAGTTTTAAGATTTGGAAAATATCATCATTTAGTACAACCAGGTTTAAATTGGAAGCCTACTTTTTTTGATGTTGTAATTCCAGTAAATGTAGAATCAGTACGTGAATTAGCAGCTTCTGGTATGATGTTAACTTCAGATGAAAATGTAGTCCGAGTAGAGATGAATGTACAGTACCGCGTCACTGATCCAAAAAACTATTTATTTAACGTTATTGATGCTGACGATAGCTTGCGTCAAGCTACTGATAGCGCTTTGCGCGGGGTTATTGGAAAATATAATATGGATCGTATTTTAACAGAAGGACGCACGGTGGTACGCAGTGATACTCGAAAGGTGTTAGAGAAAACGATATATCCTTATAATATGGGTATTACTTTATTAGATGTAAATTTTCAAACAGCTCGTCCCCCAGAAGAAGTAAAAGCAGCATTTGATGATGCTATTGCTGCCCGAGAAAATGAACAACAATATATTCGTGAAGCTGAAGCTTATGCTAATGAAGTGCAACCACGCGCCAATGGACACGCGCAACGTATTTTAGAGGAAGGGCGTGCATATAAAGCACGCACTATTTTGGAAGCGCAAGGTGAAGTACAAAGATTTACTAAAATTTTGCCAGAATATAAAGCAGCTCCTGAAATTACTCGTGAGCGATTATATATTAATTCTATGGAGCGCGTGTTAAGCAATACTAGAAAAATATTTGTAAATTCAAAAGATACCCAGAATGTACTATTACTATCTTCGGGTCAATTAAAACAGATTAAAGATAACAATGACATTGCATATTCTGATAGTATTGATAATACTGATGATGCTTTGAACTTAAATAAAATATGTGCTACTAGTGATGCTAATATGAATAATGCGCAGTTAATATCAAAGAGTAACCATCTGTCTCGTCATACAAATGTTATACCTGAGGAAAAAGCATTAGATCAAAGACAGGCTAATATACAACGTGTTGATATTGTGCGCAAAGGGAGAGAGTCGTAGATGATACGAAATTTTTTTTCATTTGTTATATGTGTAATAATAGTGTTATTTTTTTCTTTATTTACAATAGAAGAGGGGCATAAGGGTATTATATTGCGTTTTGGCAAAGTATTACGTGATGCAGATAACAATCCATTAATTTATAATCCTGGATTGCATATTAAAATTCCATTTATTGAGACAATAAAAATTTTAGATTCGCGTATTCAGACTATGGACAATCAAGCAGATCGCTTTGTTACTATGGAAAAAAAGGATCTGATTATTGATTCTTATATAAAATGGCGTATTAGTGATTTGAGTCGATATTATTTAGCAACAGGAGGGGGTGATATTTCCCAAGCGGAAGTACTGATAAAACGAAAATTTTCCGATCGCTTACGTTCAGAATTAGGGAGATTGAATGTTCAAGGCATTGTGACAGATTCTCGAAATAAATTAATGACTGATGTACGGGCATCGTTAAATAATGGCACTTCAGGAGAGGAAGTGTCAGAATTTTATTTTAATAACTTTAAAAAGTTGAATTTGCATTTGAAAAATTATGATTCGTCAATGCCAGAACAATATCGTGTTTCTGATTTGGTTAATCCAAATAGTATGGCTGCATTGGGTATTGAGATAGTGGATGTGCGAATCAAGCAAATTAATTTGCCAACAGAAGTGTCTGATGCAATTTATCAACGTATGCGTGCAGAACGCGATGCTGTCGCTAGACGCCATAGATCCCAGGGACGAGAAGAAGCGGAAAAATTACGTGCTACAGCAGATTATGAAGTAACACGTACTCTAGCTGAGGCTAAACGTCAGTCGTTAATCGTTCGGGGTGAAGCTGACGCAGAAACTGCTAAACTATATGCTACTACTTTTAATGAAGATCCGTCATTTTATGCTTTAGTACGTACCTTGCGTGCATATGAAAATAGTTTTAAGAAAAACAATAACGATCTTATGGTGTTAAGCGCAGAAACTGATTTTTTACGTTTTATGAAATCACCAAAAAGTACTATCGGGGTTAATAATTAATTATGTAATTAAGAAGGGTGTTTGCATATTCTTGGATAGTTATTATTCGTTATGTTTGATATATAGAGTTATGGTATATGTAATAGAAATTATAATTTAATTTTATCATCAAAATAGTTAATCTGAATTAATAGGTGTTTTAAGAAATGGCTAGAAGTATTGTTGTATTAGGAGCTCAATGGGGCGATGAAGGTAAAGGAAAAGTAGTTGATTGGTTAACTTCCCGAGCTCAATATGTAGTACGTTATCAAGGAGGGCACAATGCTGGCCATACTATTTCAGTAAACCAGAAAACAATAACTTTACATTTAATTCCTTCTGGAATTTTGCATAATCATGTTACTGCTGTTATTGCTAACGGCGTCGTATTATCGCCGGGTTCTTTAATAAAAGAAATGAAAATGTTACTGAAATTAGGCGTGTCAACATGCAAACGCATATTTATTTCTGCATCTTGTCCTATGCTACTACCTTATCATGTAGCATTGGATTTGGCTAGAGAAAATAATCATCTTTCTAAAGTCATTGGTACCACGGGGTGCGGGATTGGGCCAGCATATGAGGATAAAGTTGCGCGCCGTGCTTTACGAGTCAGCGATTTATATAATCTAAAAAATTTTCAAAATAAATTGAAAGATGTGGTAGATTATTATAATTTTCAATTAGTTCATTATTATAAAACACAGCCTATTAATTATCAGATTGTTTTAGATGAAGTGTTGTCGATATCCGCCATACTGATAGATATGGTTGTGGATGTGCCTGAGTTATTAGATGATGCCACAAAACGGGGTAATTCAGTTATATTTGAGGGAGCGCAGGGTAGTTTATTAGATATCGATCATGGAACATATCCTTATGTTACTTCCACTCATACTGTTGCTGGGAGTGTGAGTGTTGGCGCAGGAGTTGGCCTTAATTATATTGATTATGTTTTAGGTATTGTAAAGGCGTATTCTACTCGTGTTGGCTTTGGTCCTTTTCCTACAGAATTGTCAAACGATATAAGTAATTGGTTATGTATGCATGGGAATGAATTTGGTTCTACCACTGGACGTCGTCGTCGTACTGGTTGGTTCGACGCGGTATCAGTACGGTATTCTGTAAAAATTAATTCTTTTTTTTCGTGTTGTTTAACAAAGCTTGATGTTTTGGATGGCTTAAAAGAGCTAAAAATTTGTATTGCATATCGCAAGAAAAATGGACAAGTAATACACAATTTTCCATGTTCTTTAGAAGAACTGGAAAATTGTGTACCCATATACGAAACATTACCCGGGTGGATGACAAGCACCGCAGGTATCACGGCATTCCATCAGCTTCCTAAGGAGTCACAGTTTTATGTAAAACGCATAGAAGAACTTATTGGAGTTCCTATACATATTATTTCTACCGGTTCAGATCGGTCCGCAATAATAATATTACGTAATCCGTTTGATTTGTGATTAATACGAAGAAAGTGATGTCTTATTTTGAATAGAAGATTATTTGCGTGGTTAATAAATATTAAACCGTATTTCTAATATAATTAGAAATACGGTTATGATAAATAAAATATTTAATAAATCATCTTAATTATATTAAATTGATGATTCTCATGATAAGAGTATAGGAGATACTTGAAAAATTTACTGCAATACTGTGTGTTGAAGTAATTATTTTAATAAATGAAATGAGCGAATTAGTATACGGTATACATGCAATAAAGTCGGTTTTAGATAATTATTCACATCGAATTTTGTCTGTATGTGTTATGCAGAAATCTAAAGATTTGCGTTTGAAATCGTTAATCGATCAAATAAAACAACGTCGAATTAGCATTCGAGAATGCAGTCGCCGACAGTTAGATATTCAAGTGCAAGATGCGTTGCATCAAGGTATTGTTGCTAAAATAGTTCCAAATGATTGTATGAAAGAAAATGATTTACCGAATTTTTTAATGCAATGTAAAACTACACCGTTATTAGTGATATTAGATGGAGTGACTGATCCACATAATTTGGGTGCATGTTTGAGATCTGCAGATGCAGCTGGTGCACATATAGTCATCGCCCCCCGTAATCGTTCAGCATGTTTAAATGGAACAGTTAGAAAAGTGGCTAGTGGATCTGTAGATAATATACCTTTTATGCAAGTAACTAATTTAGTTAGGACGTTACAATTACTGAAAAAATATAATATCTGGATTATTGGTACTGTAATAGAATCACAACGTCTAATTTTTAACAGCAAATTAATTAGACCGTTAGCCTTCGTAATGGGTTCTGAGGGGAATGGTATTCGTTATCTGACTCAGAAAAAATGCGATGAACTAGTTACTATTCCAATGTTAGGGGCTGCGACATCACTGAATGTCTCAGTAGCCACAGGAATATGTTTGTTTGAAACATTAAGACAACGTGGTCAATATAAATAATGAGGATTGATATTATATAATAGTATAGTCTTCTTCATAGAAAATGAAGTTTGAGAATTTATATAAAAATTATTTAGGGATGAAATACGTAAAAATATAAATATCTGTAATTTTTTAAGAATGTTGTTATTTTCAATACAATCGGAAGATTTATAATAAAAGGAAAATAATATATGCGTTATTATGAAATAGTTTTTATGGTACATCCCGATTTTAGCGAACAAATATCTAGCATAATTAATCGCTATACAACAATTGTTACTAATGCTCAAGGAAAAGTTCATCGCATAGAAAATTGGGGACGTCGTCAATTAGCATATCCAGTTAAAAAGCTTTATAAAGCTTATTATGTATTATTAAATATAGAAGCATCTCAAGATACTGTTAAAGAATTAAATGATGATTTTCATTTTAATAAAAATATCATACGTAGCATGATTGTACGAACTAAATATGCGGTAGTTGAGCCATCTCCTATGATGAAAAAAAGAGAAGAAAACCAAGAGTATTATGTAGCTAATACATAGATAGTATAATGAAATATATATGCTTTCAAGCATGAAGTACGTAAGTTGCCGATTTTATTTAAATATATTCAGTATTGTGTTGATCTAGTGTTTTTTTGTAAATTTTTTTTGTAATAAAAATAATAATTGTACGTATAGAATATATTGATTAGCTTTTTAATTTGGAGAAAAATAACAATTTTAATTTTAAAAAAAGTTAATTACATTTATATTTAGTTTTATAATGAAGTATGGAGTTAGTTATGGCACGTTTTGTACGTCATCGCAAATTTTGTAGGTTTACAGCGGAAAAATGCATTAATATTGATTATAAAGATCTTGTTACAATACAGCATTCTATTATAGAAAGCGGAAAGATCATTCCAAGTAGAATTACTGGAACACGAGCGAGATATCAACGACAGTTAGCGCGTGCCATTAAGAGAGCGCGTTATCTGTCTTTATTACCATATACTGATCATCATCAGTAAGGTATAATTTTTTGTAAATGAATATAATTTATATATATTATTATGGAAATAAGAATGAAGATTGTTTTGCTGGATAATATCGAGAAACTTGGAAATATAGGATCAGAGATTATCGTGCGTTCAGGTTATGCCCGTAATTTTTTAATACCGAAATCTAAAGCAATGCCAGCCACAAAGAAAAATATTGAAATATTTAAAGCACAACAACTTGAGTTGCAATCTAAAGCTATAGAGGCGCACGCTCAGGCTGAATTTTGTGCGAAAACAATTAATAGATTAGGTAGTATTATTATTAAAGCTAAATCAGGTGTTGAAGGGAAATTGTTTGGTTCCATCGGTTCTCGTGATATTGCTACTGCAATCACAGCGGCTTCTGGTTTTAATATTTCTAAATCTCAGATTAGATTGCCTAATCATGATGTATTAAGAACTATTGGTACATATAGCATAAATATTCATATTTACAATGATATTTTTTCTAAAATAAATGTCATTATTCTTGATGAAATACTTAAGGGTAAATAATCATAAGTAATACAATGATTTTTTATCGTTATTTATCGTAATAAAAAATTTATTTAAACTTTTTTTAATTATCGTAATATGAGAGTATTAAAGTGTATATGTTTTGTTTAAAGAGATATACACACGAATGCGCGTGTCTTTTATTTCAATCAATAATTATAGTATATGATTGCTTAAAACTGAGTATATATTTTATAAATATGTTTATTAATATACTGTGTTTTCGAATCCATGCTATGGAGTGCTTAAAAATTTATTAAAGGATATATATGATGATTTTTTACCATAAAATGGTTGAAAAAATAAGTTGTATTGCTCGTAAAGCTGGAATAGAAATTATGAGGATTTATAATGGAGGTTTAAAGTTAAACGCATACAAAAAATTAGATACATCTCCTGTAACTAATGCTGATTTATTCTCTCACAAAATGATTGTATACTATTTGCAAAATTTGACACCTGAAATCCCAATTTTATCTGAAGAAGATATTACTACATGGCGGGAATGTAGAGATAAAAGTTGTTTTTGGCTAATAGATCCTTTAGATGGAACTAGAGAGTTTTTATTACGCAATGGCGAATTCACTGTTAATATTGCTTTCGTTGAACATGGCCAACCTATTATGGGAGTAGTGTATGTTCCTGTGTATAACATGTTATATGCTGCAGATAATGGACAGGTATGGAAAATTAATGCTAGAGGAGAACGTATAAATATTGCAGTACGTATGTCTCGTTATCCAATTATAGTGATGAGTCGTAGTAATTTTTGTTATGATCAATATAAATTGGACAATTATTTAAACAGGTTGAAAGACTATAAAATTATCAATATTGGATCTTCATTTAAATTTTGTTTAATAGCAGAAGGTAGTGCTCAATTTTATCCAAGATTTTCTTGTACTAAAATTTGGGACACGGCTGCTGGTCATGTAATCGCTAGAACAGCTGGCGCCGTTGTTAATGATTGGAATGGCAATCCTTTGCACTATAAAAATATCAATCAGTCTTTTTTAAATCCCGCTTTTCAAGTTTCATCGCGTTGATTGATTATGTGCATTGATAGTAATTATTTATATTAGGTAAATAAATAATTACTATCAATGTTTTAATTTTTAAATTTGTAATATTATTTGTCAGAATCGTCAGTAAGATATTAATAATTTACACAAAAATATGGTGTATCATGCTGGGTTCATATATTAATTGTAGATGTCGAATAGATACAAATATCATAGCATGTAATATATATTACAAATATAATTATTATTTTTTAATTTATTAATATGCCTTATCAAATAGGTTTTATGTTTTTAAATTATAAAATGTATATTATATGTTTTGATATAGGGTTATATAAAAATATAGTGTATTAATAGAGTATGAAAATTCTTTATTTAAAGATTTGGTATAATTAAGGATTTGATATATGTTTAGGGATTTTAAAAAATATATGACAATAAGGTTCTATTTAGTAATATATTGTTTTATGCCGTTAATATGTAATAGTAGTATCAATTTAAGAATAGAAGGTTTAAATAGCGAATTAAATTATAATGTACGTCAAAAATTATTGAATATAAATACTAATGTAAAATATATAGATTCAGATTTAAAAAAAAAATAGACAATGCAATTAGAACTGGACTGCGCCCACTGGGTTATTACGCTCCTACATTGATGTTTTTTCCGCTTAAGCCGTTGAACAAAGACTCTGATCTATTAGTTATTAAAGTTGAACCTGGGGATCCAGTTGTAGTTACTGATGTAAATATCGTCATACGAGGAGAAGGCATAAAGGATGTTGATTACCAGAAAATAATAAAAGACAGCAAGTCTTTTATTGGGAAAAGATTGAACCACAATGATTACGAACAGTGCAAAAATAAACTATATAATTTAGCTTTATTTAAAGGATATTTTGATGCTAAGTTCCAAAATAGTCAACTTATTGTCATCCCTTCTCGTTGTCAGAGTATTTGGAACATAGATTTTTATAGTGGTCAGCGTTATGTTTTTGAAAGAATTAAATTTCATGGTAGTCAAATTAAGGAAGATTATTTAAAAAATATATCTAATATACGATTGGGAGAATATTACAGTGCTACATCCGTTATGGAATTAAATCGCCGATTTTCTTATACTAATTGGTTTGAATCAATATCGATTTCTTCAGATTATATGCGTCTTCAACAAAAAAAAAAATAGTATTAGATATTTTTCTTTATCCTTGCGCAAAAAATAATTTTTCAACTGGATCTGGTTTTGCTATTGATACAGGCCCTAGAACTAAAATCATTTGGAAAAAACCGTGGATTAATGCGCGCGGACATAGTTTAGAAACTAATTTTAGTTTATCTAGGCCAGAGCAAGATCTTGACCTAAGTTACAAAATTCCACTGTTTTCTAATCCATTAGAAGAATATTATTTATTACAAGGAGGGTTGATACATGAAGATACACATAATGTTCAGTCTAGTGCTGCGACTATAAATATAGCTCGTTATTGGAATTGTTCCCATAAATGGCAACGTTCAATTAATGTGCATTGGCACTTTAATCATTGTTCTAATAATATTATCGCTAAAAATATTATGTTAATTTATCCAGGGATAAGTATATCCCGTATTCGAAAACGCGGAGAAATAATACCGTATTGGGGAGATAGTCAGCGTTACTCAATTAATATATCTAATAATTGTTGGAAATCGGATGTTAATTTTATTGTTGTGCAAGTTCAAAATATTTGGGTTCGGACATTGTTAAAAAAACATCGTATTTTGGCTCGTGGAAATTTAAGTTGGATAGATACCAATAATTTTTCATCTATTGATTTAATGTCGCGATTTTTTTCTAATGTAAATAATGGTATCCGTGGATATAAATATAAATCCTTATATCCTTATGATAATTCTGAATCTTTTATAGGTGTCGCTACTAAATTTATTACTACTACGTTTGAATATCAGTATAATGTAATTAATAAATGGTGGGGAGCTATTTTTATAGACGCAGGAGAGATTACTCATGATATTAAATGGAATAGTTTTAAATCTGGTATAGGTATCGGAGCGCGCTGGCAATTACCAATAGGTCCTATAAAATTGGACATAGCAACTCCATTGATTCATAAAGGAAATATGAATCATCAGTTTTTATATTTATACGTCAGTTTAGGACCAGATTTATGATGTTTATAAAAAAAATCTGTGTTATTTTTTTATTATGGATATCAATAGTATGCGGATTTTTTGTGTTTTTATTAGGTACTAATATAGGAACATATTTAACTTTTACAGGTATTACGTATTGTATTCCTGGTTTAAAATTTGATTCTGTTTCTGGTAGTTGGGGTAATTTTAATATAACTCATGTAGTATACGAAACCGCCAAGAGTATAATTAACGTTGATAAATGTGATGTTTTTTTTAATCTAAAATATATATGGAATAAAAAAATATATATTAATCATCTTTTTTTGGAGGATGTTTGTATAAAAATAAAAAAAAACAATGCGCCGAGTGAATCACATAAAAAATACGAAAGGATAAAAATAGATAATATTTTTTCTATCCCGTTTGCTATAATATTAAAGAATATAGTATTGAATAATACTTGTATTCATTCAAATAACATTACGCTTAAAGTAACAAAATTAGATACTGAATTAACATTTCAAGATAATTTATTGACAGTTTTGCCTGTAAATATCAAAGGGGCGGTTTTAAATCTTTCCGATATAAATGTATTAAATATAACAACCAATGCGATAGATATATATAAGTATAGTAATCAACAGAATATGAAGTATTTATTAAAATTACTGTCTAGTAAATTATTAATAAAATTACCTTCTTTCAATCTTCCTATAGATATAATTCTAAAAGATATCATAGGAGAGAATTTTTATATTTTTAATAATAATAATTCTTATATTATTAATTATTTTTATTTGCAGACATATTTATATAATCAGACCGCAAATATCAAGTTGAATCTTAAATTGCCGTATGGATACTTTGATGCAATAGGTAGCATAATATTCAAAGAGTATTACCCCATAAATCTAACCCTCAATTATACGAAATATAATTCTAATACTAGTAGTAATTCTACCAATATAGAGAACAAGGACGTAAGTAAAATAAAATTAGTTATTGCAGGAGAATTATATAATGAGATATGCCTTTGTTGTGATTTTTTAGGTGTTATTTCTACAGTACATGTATTATTAAAAACTAAGATAACACAATTTGGTATGCCTATAACTATATCTATAGTTGGCAGAAAAATACCACTTTCTTTTTTAGGAAAGAATGATTGTTTAATAGAAGAACTTGATGTATCTGTAAATGGTGAAGTAAGAAATTATTCTATTCAGATAATATCTCAATTAAGTAGCGCTCAATTTTCATCGTTAGTACATATGGTTATGAACGCTCAGGGAGATGTTAATGGCTGTTCTATTTCTAAATTAAGAATGACCGCATTAGAAGAATATCTTGATATACAAGGAGTGATTAATTGGGAGGGCGATATGATTAGTTGGAACAGTGTGTGTGTATTAAACAAAATAAATATTTTTCAAAATTGGTTAAAATATCCTGTAAATTTTTCAGGTAATATCAGTACACAAGGGCACGTATGTTCTGATGCTTGGGACATAACAATATCTGATTTAAATATCAGGGGGAGTATAGAAAATAATAGTATTTCATGCATAGGCGTATTATATAATAATTCAACTGGTATATGGAAAATACCCACATTACTAATTAAGTGGGGTCCTAATGCGTTAAAAATACAAGAAGACTTTAAAAGAGATTCTATTTTCAACATTGTGTTTGCGGCACCAGATTGCAATGTGCTTATACCTGGATTAAATGGCAGTGTATATGGAAAATTTAAATTATATAACTCCGTTAAATATTCTCCTAGATTGTTGTTAAATATTGATGCATGTTCTTTGTATTGGCGCGATAAAAACCTTAATTTTGACAAAATAATGATAAATGGCGATATTTGTTATGATACCGTTATACCCAGCAAAATTTTTTTTCAAGCAAATCAGATAAAGTGTGGAATTTTATCGTTACGTCAATTAATTATGCAAGGACAAGGTAATATTAAAGAACATTATTTAAATTTAGTTGCTTCCGGAGATATGTTGTCTGGTCAAGTAAAACTTTTTGGAAATTTAGATCTTTTTCATAAAACTTGGCATAGTAAAATTGACAAAACAAGCATTGTTACTTCAACAGGAACATGGAAATTAATGCAAGATATTGTTCTTACTTATCAATATTTAACTCGAAAAGTTATCCTGAATTCACATTATTGGGAAATTATTGATTGCACAATCCCTATTTCTAATGTTTTAAAGAAGAATATATTGAATAAAGTGAATGATGCATTTAAAAATTTTAATGTAGTTTCTTTAAAAATTTTATTACCAGGATTAATAAACATGCACACTGCTCGTATATATTGTACAGATTGTTATTGGATATTAGGAACCTTATTACCTAAGGGTACAATTTTATTTTCAGGAAAACAATTTAACATTAAATCTTCTATTGAAGAGCTCGAAATTTTTCCGATTAAAATAAATAACATAACTGCAAAAATCGTATTGACACAAACTACTTCGTGTTGTAAATGGTTTATGAACATTGGGCATGATGATCAAATCCGTGGATTGTTTAAAATAACTAAATTACGTAATACATCTAAATTGGTAGGAAATGCACATTTTGAAAATGTTTCGTTAGTATCTTTTTGTAATTCATTGCTTTCGTTAAAAGAACCTGTAAATGGATTATTAAATTTAAATATTTATTTTTATGGATATAAACATCGCTTAAAAATTTTTGGTACAGCTCAATTAAAAAATTTTAATGTTAATAAACCTGATACGCCATTTTTTGTAAAAAATGGCCAATTATTTATAAAATTCTTTGGAGATCATGCTGTATTAAATGGAACAATAGATACAGATTACGGATGTAGGTTGCATGTAAACGGGAATATTATGAATTTTGATTCTATTAGTAATATACGTGCGTTTTTTAAAATACGAGGTAACCAAATTAATTTTTGTATGTCTCCCGAAATAAAAATGAAGATATCTCCTGATTTTACTTGTGCAATTACTGCAGAAAAAGTTCATATAGAAGGCAACATTGAAATCCCTTGGGCCCATATTGAAATGAAGGAGTATTCAAAAAATATAACAAATATTTCTTCAGAGGAGATTTTGTTAGATGATAGTTTCCAACTTATTTTAAATAATTCTAAAAATTTATTTATTGCTTTTTCTGCTAATATTAACGTGTGTCTTGGTAATGATGTTAATTTTAACGGATTGGGTTTTCGTACGAAATTAAGGGGTAATTTAGAAATTGAATACAATAAAAATCACTCAGCATTAACAGGCCATATTGATATACTTTCTGGTTGTTTTCAAGCATATGGACAAAATTTAATAATCCGAAAAGGACAATTATTGTTTTCTGGAGCGATAAACCAACCATATATCGATATTGAAGCAATTTGTGACCCTTCTATTAAAGAAGGGAGTATAGTTGGTATACGGATTAATGGTGCTTTTAGTCAACCAAAAATAGAAATTTTCTCTGATTCATCATCCCTTTCTTCGCAAGAGATAACATCTTATTTTTTGAGCGGCAGCAAGAATATAATTCTTTTGAATACAGATACGAACATAGTAACATCGTTGTTAATCGGAGCAACTGTCAGGAATAGCGAGAAGTTTATTAATAAAATAGGAAAGATATTTGGTGTTCAAGATTTAACATTAAATACTCAAGATATTGGTACTGCACCGTTAGTTGCATTAAGTGGATATATTGCTCCTGGTCTGCAAATTAAATATGGAATTAGCATTTTTGATTTATTGACAACGATAACGGTGCGTTATTGCTTGGGTTCGCAGCTATATTTAGAAGTTACGTCTGGCAGCAATCAGCAAGCGGTTGACGTATTATATAAGTTTGATTTTTAAGTTGTTTTTATATTTATATGCAACTTATAATATATGCGATCTAATATACAGTGAAAGTGTAATATTATATTTTCTTTTCAAAACGTTCAAAAGAGTTTAAAATTTCTGTTTTAGCGGCGTTAATATTGCTCCAGCCTTTTATTTTTACCCACTTTCCAGAATCTAATTCTTTATAATTTTTAAAAAAATGACTAATTTGATTACGTAATAAAATTGAAAAATCATTTATATCTCTCACTAGTGAGTATTGTTCTGATATTTTCTCATGGGGTACTGCAATTATTTTTGCATCTTCTCCAGATTCATCTAGCATATTCAGCATACCTATAGGGCGGCAATGTATTACGCAACCTGATCGTAAAGGATATGGAGTAGGTACTAATACGTCAACTGGATCTCCATCCAGCGATAAAGTATTATTAATATAGCCATAATTGCACGGGTAAAACATAGGTGTTAACAGAAAACGATCAACGAATATTATTCCTGTTTTTTTATCAATTTCATATTTAATTGGATCAGAATTAGCTGGAATTTCAATAATCACGTATATATCTTCTGGAATATTTTTTCCCGCTGGTACTTGATTGAAATACATGTATATTGCCTATCTGTGTAAATAATAAATGTTGAAAATAATTATATGTCACATATGTCTTATTATCAATATGTTTGTTAATACAACATGGTTGTGTTTATTACAGTTAATAAAAATATTTACATACTTTTAAAAAACAAAGGAATTTCATGTTTATAAGCATCACAATTTTATATTTTCTATATTTGATATATAATTTTTTAATGTCAAATGTATTTGTGATTTTCAAGGTGAAAATTTAATAAATTCTTTGAATCGTATAAGCTGCCAAACTTGCTAATGCTTGTCGATAAGGAGAAGGAGGTAAAATATCAAGACAAGAGATAGCTTTTTTGACTTCTGTTTCAGCGCATTGTCGAGTGTATTCTAATGATCCATGTTGGTGCATGGTATCTAAAATTATATTGAACAAGTGACGATGGCTACCTTTTTTTTTAATAGATTGAATTATAAGCGATGCTTGTTTTGAGGTGCTATGATGAATAGCGTGTAGCAAAGGAAGAGTAAGCTTGCCTTCACTTAAATCATTTCCGACATTTTTCCCAAATATTGTTTCTGAGGCAGAATAATCTAATAAATCATCAACTAGTTGAAAGGCAATCCCCATATATCGTCCATAATTACGCAATGCTTTTTCTTGGCACGAATTAGCATCAGCTAAAATAGCAGATGCTTGAGAAGCTACTTCAAATAAACGAGCAGTTTTGCTATAAATAATTTTCATGTAACTAGCGATAGTAATAGTGGGGTCATTGCAGTGCGTTAATTGCAATATCTCACCTGCCGCAATTATATTAACAGCGTCTGCCATCAAAGATAATATTCGCAAGGATTTTAATTCAGTCATCATTTGAAAGGCTCGTGTATATATAAAATCTCCTACCAATACACTAGCAGCATTACCAAAAATTATATTAGTAGTTGTCCTGCCTCGTCTCATGTGTGATTTATCTACTACGTCATCATGTAACAAAGTAGCAGTATGAATAAACTCTATTAATGTAGCAATAGTAACATGTTGTGTTTTTTTATAGCGTAACGCCCTTGCGGTCAGAAGGGTAATCATGGGTCTAATTCGTTTCCCTCCACTATTTACAATGTATTGAACAAGTTTGTTGATTAAAGTAATTTCAGATGCTAATCGCGTGCGGATTTCTGAATTCACATCTTCCATATCTTGTTCAGTTAGTGCGGAGATTTGATCAATATTCATTAATATTATTATAAATATAAAATGTTCATGTATTTATATATTACTTGCGTACGCAATTTAGTTTTTATTAAGTTAAACTATATTTGTGAGTATGTAGTAAATTTTATTATTGTGTTGAGAAACATTTTTTTTTAATGTATAAGAATATGTATAGAAATAATATCAGATTATAAACAAGAGATGGATTATTATTTATGTATGCAGTTTTTCAAACTGGTAGTAAACAACATCGTGTTGTTGAAGGCCAAGTGATTCATATAGAACGTATTGATATTGACGTTGGTAATCAAGTCGAATTTAATCAAATATTACTTATTGAGTCTAATGAGTGCCTTCACATAGGAAGTCCTTTTATAAAAAATGGACAGATTATAGCGCAAATTATAGCTCAAAGTCTTAATCGGAAGATAAAGATTATTAAATTTAGACGCCGTAAACATTTTCGTAAATTTCAAGGACATCGTCAGTGTTTTACAACAATAAAAATAATAAGTATCAGCAATTGTAATTCAAATCATTAAGAAATAAGGAATAAAAATGGCACATAAAAAAGCCGGAGGCTCTACTCGTAATGGCCGAGATTCACATAGTAAGCGTTTAGGAGTTAAATGTTTTGGAGGTGAATGTGTATCGTCAGGCACTATTATTGTGCGTCAACGAGGCAATACATTTCATCCAGGAAAATACGTAGGTTGTGGAAGGGATTATACTCTTTTTGCTTTAAAATCTGGGAAAGTTTTATTTGAAAAAAGAGGAGCGTTGCGTCGTAGGTTTATTAGTATTGTTTCTAACGAATAGAAACGTGATTTGTTAGCATTAATTAATAATTAAAATTTTTAATTTTTATGAATAAGACATTAATCATGCCCAGATATTTTGTTGATTGAATAGTTACTAGTGGTGATCGTATTAGTATTTTAAACATGCCATATGTGTTTTTTTATAAAGTTCAAGAATCATTAAAAACGCCTATGTATCCATATAGATTTGAAAGGTAAATAACTGTGTATATTGATAACGATAGAAGTAACAAAAATGCTGAAAACGTTATTTAACAATATGAAATAAATTTTGTTATCACAAAATTTACACTAATTTATTAAGGGATAAGATGTATATACCATAAATATAGCTGATATGTTAGAGGTATGTTATGAAATTTGTCGACATGACCAATATTACGGTTATTGCGGGTAACGGCGGGAATGGATGTATTAGTTTTCAAAAATCAGGAAGAAGAGCTTCTTTTTTGAAGAAACCTAATGGTAGCAATGGAGGAAATGGTGGAGATGTTTGGTTATTAGCAGATCCTAATATTAATACTTTAAATTATTTTCATTCTAATTGTGTTTTTAGAGCTGGACATGGACAATGTGGACGTAGTCGTGGTTGTACAGGGAAAAGAGGTAAAGATGTTATTGTGAAAGTCCCGTGGGGAACCAGAGTGAGTTATAAAAAAACAAATAAATTATTAGGAGACATGGGTATTCATCACAAGCGGTTGATGGTGGCTAAAGGAGGGCGCCATGGTTTGGGAAATGGACATTTTAAATCTTCTGTACGTCGTAATGTACTTAATACGCATGGGTCAACGGGAGAATTCCAACATTTGCTATTAGAATTGCTTCTAATAGCAAATGTTGGAATATTTGGATTACCTAATTCTGGAAAATCTAGTTTTATTCGTATGATATCGGCAGCTAAACCAAAGGTAGCAGATTATCCATTTACTACATTAGTACCGTATTTGGGTGTAGTACAAATTAATAACTATGATAGATTTATTATTGCGGATATTCCGGGTGTTATTAAAGGCGCTTCTCATGGATTGGGTTTAGGAATGCGATTTTTGAAGCATCTAGAACACTGTCAAATTTTACTGCATTTTATTGATATTGCGCCTGTGGATGATTCCGATCCATTAGAAAATATTATTACTATTCAGCATGAGTTAAGTAATTACAATACAAATTTGGCTAGCAAACCTTGTTGGTTAATATTCAATAAAATAGATTTGTTGGAACGACACGTGGCGGAAAAAAGGATTAATCATGTTATTAGTTCCTTAAAATGGAAAGGGCGCTATTACTCTATATCTTCTGTGCATAATACGAATGTATCATCGCTATGTAACAGTATTATGAAGTTTATTGTTCATCATACTCAAAGTCAAGAAACAACCCTTATGTATACACAGGACAATGAGTAGGAATCAGGATTGGCTAATTTTATTGTTATTTTAAAACAATACACATAATATACCGCTAAGTTTAAAAAAATTTAATATCCTAATGTCGCAATTTATGATGTTTTATAAACGTAGCTATTTATAAAATAATTTATGTATATTAAGAGAAATGTTTTTAATTAAGTTTTTAAAAGTTGGGTAATAACAATTTTTGTGTTTTTAAAAGATAAAAATATATAATGTTTAATTAAATCATGCTTTTGTATGTAGTGTGATTGTTTATTGTTTAAATGTATGCAATATAATAAAGGTACAACATGAAGCGTATCCCAATGACTTTACGTGGAGCTGAAAAGTTGAGAGAAGAACTGGATTATTTAAAAAATATTCGTCGTCCAGAAATTATAAAAAATATTTCCGAAGCGCGGGAGCATGGCGACTTAAAAGAAAACGCTGAGTATCATGCTGCTCGAGAACAACAAGGATTTTGTGAGGGGCGTATTCAAGAAATAGAGTCTAAGCTTTCTAATGCACATATTATAGATATTGCCAAACTAACTACTGACGATAGAGTAGTTTTTGGCGCTACGGTTGATGTCGAAAATTTAGATACAACATATAGACAAACGTATAGTATTGTAGGAGATGATGAGGCAAATATTAAAGAACGTATGATTTCTATCAATTCTCCTATTGCTAGAGGTTTGATTGGTCATAAAGCAGGAGATATTGTTCGAATTAATACTCCGAAAGGGCAAGTAAGATATAAAATACTCCAGGTTAAATATTGTTAAACATATTTTTTATTTTAGTTTTTATTTTAAAAATTTTATAAAATGATGATTATGAAAGTAAAAAATAAATTTTATTCGTAGTCATTGTGTTAATTAACATTAACAGCACAAGTATATGATGCTATTAATATTTTTACTAATAAGTTTATATTTTTACTTTCATTTGTTTTGAAATGTTTAATTATTTACAATGAGATATATTTTTATGCTTATTATTTGTAATAGCTGGAAAAATATATAAAAATTGGATATAAATAAAAAATTTATTTGTTTTATGGAATGTTTATTTTTTGTGTAAGTAAGATTGAAAGAGATACAAGTTATCGACATTTTGTCAATGTTGTTTATTAAAAACATTTGAGAAGTAACCTGATATGGTAAATAGCAAACGTTCTGCGCGTTCTTCAGTATGGTTACAAAAACATTTCAAAGACCAGTATGCGAAAGAAGCACAAAGACAAAAACTTCGGTCACGGTCTTGGTTTAAGCTTGACGCAATAAATCGCATGGATGCATTATTTTCTACTGGTATGACAGTAATAGATTTGGGATCAGCGCCTGGGGGGTGGGCACTTTATGCAAAAAATAAAATAGGTAAAACAGGACGTATTGTAGCGTGCGACATATTGTCTATGCGTAATATTTCTGGAGTGAACTTTTTGAAAGGAGATTGTTCTAATCCTAATATTTTCAAAATATTATGCAAATGGGTAGGGCATAAAAAAGTTAACGTGGTTTTATCTGATATGTCTCCTAATACAACTGGTATATCAACAATCGATGTAAGTCGGTCTATATATCTTGGGAATTTGGCATTAAATATATGTCGTAGTGTATTAATGCGTAGAGGCACTTTTTTAGTGAAAGTTTTCCAGGGAAAGGGTTTGGATAAATACTTGTGTGATATGCATTCCTTATTTAACATAGTAAGGATCCGTAAGCCAAATGCCTCTAAGTCTCATTCTCGTGAGATTTATATTGTAGCGAAAGAACGTAAATAAGCATAATTTATATGTAGATATGTTAAAATTATTTAAATTTTGTTGTAATGCGAGGTTAATCTTTTGAGTGATATGGCGAAAAATCTGGGGATCTGGTTAGTCATTGCAGTAGTCTTGATGTCTTTATTCCAGAATTTTGGGCCTAGCGACTCAAGCAGTCGCAAATTGGATTATTCCACTTTTATGTATGATTTAAACCAAGATCAAGTTAAAGAAGCTCGCATTAACGGCCGTGAAATTGTGGTTATTAAAAAGGATAATAATCGTTATACTACTTATATTCCAGTAAATGACCCGAAATTACTCGACATTCTTTTAACTAAAAAAGTTAAAGTTGTTGGGGAGCCCCCAGAAGAACCTAGTTTAATTACATCTATTTTTATTTCTTGGTTCCCGATGTTATTATTGATTGGGGTGTGGGTTTTCTTTATGCGTCAAATGCAAGGAGGTGGCAAGGGAGCTATGTCTTTCGGTAAAAGTAAAGCACGTATGCTAACTGAAGATCAAATAAAAACTACTTTCGCAGATGTAGCAGGATGTGATGAGGCAAAAGAAGAAGTGAAGGAATTGGTAGATTATTTACGTGAACCTAGCAGATTTCAAAAACTAGGGGGAAAAATTCCAAAAGGAGTCTTAATGGTAGGACCTCCTGGAACCGGAAAAACACTTTTAGCCAAAGCTATTGCGGGAGAAGCAAAAGTTCCATTTTTTACTATTTCGGGTTCTGACTTTGTAGAGATGTTTGTTGGTGTCGGAGCGTCTCGTGTGCGGGATATGTTTGAGCAGGCTAAGAAAGCTGCCCCATGTATTATTTTCATTGATGAAATTGATGCGGTTGGTCGTCAGAGAGGTGCAGGTTTAGGAGGGGGACATGATGAACGTGAACAAACTCTAAATCAGATGTTAGTAGAAATGGATGGGTTCGAAGGAAAAGAAGGTATTATTGTCATAGCTGCTACTAATCGTCCAGATGTGTTAGATCCAGCTTTATTAAGACCAGGGCGATTTGACCGTCAAGTAGTTGTAGGATTACCGGATATTCGGGGGAGAGAGCAAATATTAAAAGTGCATATCAGCCATGTACCGTTGTCATCAGATGTAGATATATTAGTAATTGCTCGGGGTACACCAGGATTCTCAGGAGCGGATTTAGCTAATCTCGTGAATGAAGCGGCGTTATTTGCCGCTCGTGATAGCAAACATATGGTATCGATGGTAGAGTTTGAAAAAGCTAAAGATAAGATTGTAATGGGGGCAGAGCGTCGTTCCATGGTGATGACAGAAGCTCAAAAAGAATCTACAGCCTATCATGAAGCTGGTCATGCTATAATTGGTAGATTAGTTCCGGAGCATGATCCGGTTCACAAAGTGACTATAATCCCTAGGGGACGTGCTTTAGGTGTAACGTTTTTTTTACCAGAAGGCGATGCAATTAGCACCAGTCGACAGAAATTAGAGAGTCAAATTTCTACATTATATGGGGGTAGGCTTGCTGAAGAAATAATTTATGGTCCTAATAAAGTATCTACTGGCGCCTCTAATGATATTAAAGTAGCTACTTCTATCGCTCGAAATATGGTAACTCAATGGGGGTTTTCTGAAAAACTTGGTCCGTTATTGTATGCAGAAGAAGAAGGGGAAATATTTCTTGGGCGTTCAGTGGCTAAAGCAAAGCATATGTCTGATGAAACTGCTCGTATTATTGATCAGGAAATTAAATTTCTGATTGAAAGAAATTATATACGTGCTCGTAATCTTTTGATAGAAAATGTGGATATTCTTCATTCTATGAAAGATGCGTTAATAAAATACGAGACGATTAATGCATCTCAAATAAATGATTTGATGGATCGAAAATCAATTAAGCCTCCATCTGGATGGGAAAATAACGCGTCTGATACTAACGATAGCAGTAAGGATACTTGTGTTTCTTCTGTAGAAGGGACAAAATCAGTAGACAGCGAATCTTACAATGATAATCCTGATGCTGCATCACAATAATATGTGATTATTTTCATATAAAAACAAAAAAAATTTGACTTATTGTTAGCTTTAAATAATGTTTTACATTTTTATATAAATCAGATCACTTAAATTAATTTTTAAATAATGTTTGGAGATGTCTTTAAATTTATGACATTGATTACAAATAAACGTATTTTAGATTTTTCTGAAATTCAAATTATGGGAATTTTAAATATTACTCCTGATTCCTTTTTTGATGGAGGCAATTATTGTACCCTTCCTAAAGCAATTGATCATGTATTTAATATGATTACTTATGGCGCTACTTGTATTGATGTTGGAGGAGAATCAACGCGGCCTGGATCCGATGTTGTCAGCGATGAAGAAGAAGCGGATCGTGTTATACCCGTAGTACGTGCTATAGCACAGCGTTTTGATACTTATATTTCAATAAATACATCATCAGCATTAATAATACGTGAGAGCGCAGCTATCGGTGCTCATATGATTAATGATATCCGCTCTCTTACTGCTACAGGAGCGCTGCAGGCTGCATTATATTGTAAACTGCCGGTATGTTTAGTCCATATGCAAGGAGAACCTAATACAATGCAAAATTCTCCCATATATTCTAATGTTATACATGTAGTAAACGAGTATTTTACTAAACAAATCGCTCGTTTTGAATCGTCGGGTATTAGCAGAAATAAATTATTACTTGATCCTGGTTTTGGGTTTGGGAAAAGTTTATCACATAATTATCAGCTATTAGCTAATTTGAAATATTTTCATCATTTTGGTTTACCTTTATTAGTAGGCATATCACGTAAGTCGATGCTTAGTCTTAGTTCTAATTCATATAATCCTAAACAAAGATTAATAGGTAGCATTGCTTGCGCAGTGATTGCAGCTACACAAGGCGTACAAATTATTCGAGTGCATGATGTTAAGGAAACGGCAGAAGCATTAAAAGTGGTGCGCATGATGTTGAAACAGCAAGAAAAGTAAGGCAAAAATTAATATGAAGCATCGCAAATACTTTGGTACTGATGGAATTAGAGGTAAAGTTGGGAGAATTCCGATTACTCCAGATTTTATTTTAAAGCTTGGTTGGGCTGCAGGAAAAGTATTAAGTCGTTTTAGTGGTGGTAGGTCTAATTACATTATTATTGGAAAAGATACTCGCATTTCTGGGTATATGTTAGAATCGGCATTAGAATCAGGATTAGCCGCCGCTGGTTTGTCTGCTGCATTAACCGGTCCTATGCCTACTCCAGCTATTGCATATTTGACTCGTGCTTTCAGAGCTGAAGCTGGCATTGTAATTTCTGCTTCGCATAATCCTTTCCATGATAACGGAATTAAGTTTTTTTCTATTAAGGGCACTAAATTAGATGATGAAGTAGAGCATTCTATAGAAATAGAATTAAATAAATGTTTAACGTGCGTTGACCCAAAAGAATTAGGAAAAGCCAGTCGTATTGTTGATGCAGCAGGTCGTTATATAGAATTTTGCAAAGGAACTTTCCCTGCTCATCTCAGTTTAAGAAAATTAAAAATAATTGTAGATTGTGCTAATGGAGCTACTTATCATATCGCTCCAAGTGTATTTCGTGAGTTGGGCGCTGACGTAGTTACTATTGCGTGTCGTCCAAATGGAGTTAATATTAATAAAGAATGTGGTACTACAGATATTCGACAATTACGTGCCCATGTATTAGCAAAAAAAGCAGATTTAGGTATTGCTTATGATGGGGATGGAGACAGGGTCATTATGGTTGATCATTTTGGAAATAAAGTAGATGGCGATCAAATGCTGTACATTATTGCGCGAGAAAAATTACATTGTAAACAATTAACAGGTGGTATTGTAGGAACTCTTATGAGTAATATGGGGCTTGTATTGGCATTAAAACAGTTAAATATTCCTTTTATACGTTCTAACGTTGGCGATCGATGTGTACTTGCAATGTTAAAAAAACAGGGTTGGAATATTGGCGGTGAAAATTCCGGGCATATTGTACTTTTAGATAAAACTACCACGGGGGATGGTATTATTGTTGCTCTTCAAATATTATCCGCAATGGTAAATAATTGCGTAAGTTTGTACGAATTATGCAACGATGTGTCTTTATTGCCTCAAATTTTAGTTAATGTATATTGTTCTAGTATTAAAAGCCCTTTAGAATCTGATTTGGTTAGAAAAGAAACTAAAGCAGTGGAACAGGAGTTATCTGAACAAGGACGCGTATTATTGCGTCAGTCTGGTACTGAACCGTATATTCGTATTATGGTGGAGGGGAAACGTTATGGTAAAATATTATATTTAGCAAATAGGATTGCTTCTGTAATAAGATCAGAAATAAAGTCAATACAACAGTAATTTATTTTAAATATTATGCGTATATCGAATAGTTATAATATAAGTGAACTATGTGATATTTTTACATAAAAATAAATATTAGTAGTTGCAGAAATTGTTTATTTTTTTAAGCATAATGTGTTTATATGAGGTGATGTAGTGTCATGTATCAAGTTTGTTTAGTTATATTTTTAATTATAGCAATAGCTTTAATTACATTGATTATGTTACAGCAAAACAAAAGTAATGATTCAGGAGGGATGTTTAGTAGTCGTTCTTTAGGGGATATGTTGGGTTCGGGAGGTATCAATGATGGTATAACATGTTTAATAGTAATTTTAGCTATATTATTTTTTTTATTTAGTTTATTGCTGGGAAATATGAATAGTAAACAAAATCAAAAGTATATTCACAAGAATGTGCAAAATAGTCAATTGAAAGATCAATAAAAATTATATAAATTTTCAGCGTAGGTTTTCCAACCAATAAATTAATTAGAGATATCTTTTTTATATATATAAAAAAGATATAAAATATGTGTAACTATCAATTTATATATGCATCATAATATTACTATAATCACATATAGTAATATTAATGGATTATTAATAACCGAGGTGGTGGAATTGGTAGACACGCTACTTTGAGGTGGTAGTTCTCTTATTTGAGATTACGGGTTCAAGTCCCGTCCTCGGTATTGTTTCTTAATATAAATAGTTTGCTTTTTCGAAGTTATATGGTATACAATTCCTATTGTTTTATACAGGCGCGGGGTGGAGCAGTATGGTAGCTCGTCGGGCTCATAACCCGAAGGTCGTTGGTTCAAATCCGACCCCCGCAACCGTATCAAGTAGTTTGCTTTGTCTATACGGAAATAATACGTATAGTGTTGTTATACCGGCCTGGTATTGTAGTTTAAGAATAATAGAAAATATGTTGATGTTAGGTAAAGTTACATAAATAATATCAATTTATTAAATTAGTTATGGTTAAACGTTAATATTTAGAGAATATTAATAGATTTCTTTTTATGTTGATGATATACCTATCAAGTAAGTAGATCACTGATTATTTTCTATGGAAATTTCTCAAGGTTTATTAATTTTATAATATCGAATAGAATTCTGTTATGTGTTACAAGGTTGTCTGATATGAATAGGACGATTAAATTAATTTGTATCAATTACAATCATAGTGTTTGTAATTGAACCGATAAATTGCAATACATCATGTTTTCAATACGATGTAGGGGTGGGTTATTTTTTGAAATTTAATTACACAATAATAATACAATAGCTATTAAGGAAATAGCATTTTGAGAAACTGGGATGAATAAAGAGATTTTGGCTGTTATAGAAGCAGTTTCTAATGAAAAAGCTGTACCTCAAGAAAAAATTTTTGAAGCATTAGAAACAGCATTGGCTGCTGCTACAAAAAAGAAATATGAACAAGATATTGAAGTTCGTGTTGTAATTGATCGTAAATCAGGTCAGATTAATACATTTCGGAGGTGGATTGTAGTGGAACAAGTAACTCAACCTACTAAAGAAATTACATTAGATGCAGCTCGATTTGAGAATCCAAAAGTTCAAATTTGTGATTACGTTGAAGATGTCATTGAATCTATTAGTTTCGATCGTATTACAACTCAAACTGCAAAACAAGTTATTGTTCAAAAGGTACGCGAAGCTGAACGTGCAATTATTATAGAACAGTTTTTAAATCGCCAGGGTGATATTGTTACAGGTATAGTAAAGAAAATTAATAGAGATAGTATAAGTATAGATTTAGGAAATAATGCTGAAGGCATTATTAATAGAGAAGAAATGTTACCTCGTGAAAATTTTAGATTGGGAGATAGAATTCGTGGTATTCTTTATTTGGTGCGACCAGATTTTAAGGGCCCTCAATTACTTATAAGTCGTACTAGAACTGAAATGTTGATTGAATTATTTCGTATTGAAGTACCTGAAATCGGAGAAGAATTAATCACAATTAAAGCTGCAGCGCGAGATCCTGGTTCACGAGCAAAAATTGCTGTTAAAACAAATGATAAGCGTATTGATCCAGTAGGAGCGTGTGTAGGAATGAGAGGAGCACGTGTTCAGGCTGTATCTGGTGAATTAGGAGGAGAACGTGTAGATGTTATATTATGGGATGACAATCCTGTTCAATTTGTTATCAACGCTATGTCTCCTGCTGATGTTGCGTCTATTGTGATAGATGAGGATAAGCATACAATGGATATTTCAGTAGAGGAATCTAATTTACCTCAAGCTATTGGAAGGAATGGACAAAATATTCGTCTCGTGTCTCAATTAAGTGGATGGGAACTCAACATTATGACTGTAGATGAGTTGGAAAAGAAACGTCAAGTTGAAATGTGTGCTATCACCAATATTTTTATTCATGCTTTAAATATCAATGAGCAATTTGCTAAAATTTTAATTGATTCAGGGTTTTCTTCGCTTGAGGAATTAGCTTATGTACCTATGACAGAATTATTATCAATAAAAGAATTTGATAGAAAAACAGTAGAAATAATTAGGGATCGCGCAAAAAGTGCTTTAAAAAATTTTTCTGTGACTCATCATGAAAAAGATATCCAGGAAGATAATTATACTGCCGTTGTGCATCCTATTACAGGATTATTGAGATTGCCTAATATTGAATATAAATTAGCACTAACATTAGTTGAACGTGGTATTTCTACATTAGAAGAGTTAGCTGAACAAGATATTTCGGATCTTTCCGATATTGAAGGATTAACTAAAGAAAAAATTGGAGAATTAATTATGGAAGCCCGCAACATTTGTTGGTTTAGTAATGATAACAAACATTAATATTATTAGTAATAATTAAGGAAAGCCATGACAGATACCACCATACAATCGTTTGCTGTGGAAATGAAAATGTCAGTAGATCAATTAATACAATGGTTTTCATATATTGGCATTTTAAAAACAGAAATAGGTGTTGTAACTCAAAGAGAAAAAGAAATTTTATTTAAGTATATGAATGATAATAAAAGCGATATATCTAATAAATTAATATTACAACGAAAAACACGTAGCATTTTAAGTGTATCTAGCGTCGGCGGTAAAAATAAAAAAGTACAAGTAGAGATACGAAAGAAACTTACATATGTACAATCTGCCTTACAAGAAACTGAGTTTATTGATGTAAAAAACAAAATGGTTTTTGATGCTAATCGTGAAGCATCTAATTTAATTGTAAAGAATAATAGATTGGTCAACAAAAAAATAAGTAATACTCCCAGCCCGTTGTCATTAACACAAATTTCCAAAAAGAATCATCCTTATTCTGAATTAACAGAATATAAAGAAAAAGTCATAGGAAAAATATCTCATAAAGCTGAAGCCAAGTCTTTACAAGTATCAGAGGAAACGCAGTCGCTTAAAAAAAAGACTAAAAACTGTTGGGATATTGAATTAAATAATACAAATGCAATTCGTGCTAACTTCGGAGATAGTTACAATAATAGTAAATTATATTGTACGCCTGAATTGCTAGAGAAAAATAATAATCAAAAATTAGAAAATGAAAGAAGAAATCGCTCTCGTGTGCGTACGAGATATCGAAATGGCGGGAAGTTAACTAAACAAAATAAAAGGAATAATCATCATCGTTTATATGAGGCAACATCTGATGAATTTGGTATAGAAGAAGAGTTATATATTCCGAATCGTGCTAATAAAAGTAAGCGTAAACAAAGCGCATTAGTACAAGTTTTTAATAAACCTGTTCAAACAATTACTCGTGATATTATTATTGGGCAAACTATAAGTGTAGCTGAATTAGCGAATAAGATGTCCATAAAAAGCTCTCGCGTTATTAAAGTGATGATGCAATTAGGTATAATAGCAACAATTAATCAAATTATTGATCAAGATACTGCTCAACTAGTGGCGGAGGAAATGGGTCATAATGTTATTTTACGTCGTGAAAATGAACTAGAAGAGTTGATTATGAATGATCGTGCTATTGATATAACCAGTTGTGGTGCTACTACCGAAAATAGAGCGCCAATAGTTACTATTATGGGTCATGTAGATCACGGAAAAACATCCCTTCTTGACAGAATTCGTTCAACTAAAATAGCTTCTTCTGAAGTAGGAGGTATTACGCAAAGTATAGGCGCATATCATGTGAGTACTAATAATGGTATGATTACTTTTCTTGATACTCCAGGGCATGCAGCATTTACCGCTATGCGTGCTCGTGGAGCTCAGATAACGGATATTGTTGTGTTAGTAGTAGCCGCTGATGATGGGGTTATGCCTCAGACTATTGAAGCAATACAGCATATTAAGGCTACCAATGTGCCCGTGGTTGTAGCAATAAATAAGATTGACAAATCAGAATCTAATCCTGAACGGATAAAAAATGATCTTAATAACCACGGTCTTATTCCAGAAGAATGGGGTGGCGATACACAATTTATACATGTTTCTGCTGCTTCAGGAAATGGAATAGACAATTTATTAGATGCTATTTTATTGCAATCAGATATGTTGGAATTGAAAGTTGCACATCATGGTATGGCAAGAGCCATGGTCATTGAATCTTTTTTAGATAAAGGACGCGGTCCTGTAGTTGCTGTTCTGGTGCGTGAAGGTACACTAAAATGTGGTGATATAATTTTATGCGGAACAGAATATGGACGTGTTCGTGCTATGCGTAATGAATTCGGTCATGACATTACTTCAGCTGGACCGTCAATCCCCGTTGAATTATTGGGTTTATCAGGATCACCTGCTGCTGGAGAGAATGTGATTGTAGTTCGTAACGAAAAAAAAGCTCGGGAGGTAGCTTTGTATCGTCAAGGCAAGTCTCGTGAAATAAAATTGGCTCGTCAAAAAGAACCTAATATAGAAAATATATTTGCCAGTATCAAGAGTACTAGTGTGGTTTCTGAATTAAATTTAATTGTTAAATCTGACACACAAGGTTCTTCTGAGGCTATTCGTGAATCCTTAAAAAATTTATCAACTGGCGATGTAACAATAAAAATTTTGTCTTCGTCTATTGGTGGTATCACTGAAACTGACGTTGTATTAGCAGCAGCTTCTAATGCGGTTGTTTTAGGATTTAATGTTAGAGCAGATCCTACTGCTCGGCGTATAATTGAGTTGGATCAGTTAGATGTTCGCTATTATTCAGTAATTTATGATTTGATAGATGAAGTAAAACAAGCAGTGCATGGTATGTTAGCACCACGATATAAACATGAAATTATTGGTTTAGCAAAAGTACGCAATGTATTTCGTTCTCCAAAATATGGAAATGTTGCTGGTTGCATAGTTGTTGAGGGAATGATAAAACGCCATAACAAAATTAGAGTTATACGAGATAATATAGTAATGTATGAAGGTGAATTAGAGTCACTTCGGCGTTTTAAAGATGATGTTAATGAAGTACGCAGTGGAATAGAATGTGGTATTGGTATAAAAAATTATAATAACATCCATTCGGGAGATATGATTGAAGTGTTTGAAATGGTAAAAATGTCTCATGTATAACTGAAATTAAGTGTGTTCATTATTAGATTATTTATAATCGGGTGTTTATTCACGCGTAATATATATATATTTATTTTTATGGGAGATAAAGAGATAAACTTTCAACAAAGTTATCGTGTTCAGCGTACTGCTCAGGAAATACATAAAAAAATTTCTATTATCTTGCAGCATAGGATCGATGATATTCGCATAGGTATGCCTACTATTTCAGGAGTTCAAGTATCTAACGATTTAAAAAATGCTAATATTTTTGTGACTTTTATTGATAAAGAAGGTCCGGAGGAAATAGATACTGCTGTTATGATATTACAACGTGCTTCACGGTTTATTCGTTTTTTATTAGCTAATACTATGCGCTTACGTGTAGCGCCTATATTGTTATTTAAGTATGATTCTTCACTAATCGAAGGATCAAAAGTATATAGTTTAATTTCTGTTACAAAAAGATTATGATATAAAAATCAAAATTAATGCATTAAGGTTTCTAGTGAAGCGATATAACAATATAGGAAATAGAGATGTTAATGGCATTTTATTATTGGACAAACCTAAAGGAATATCCTCTGGTTTTTTATTAAATAAGATTAAAAAATTATTTAATGCCAAAAAAATAGGACATACCGGTACTTTGGATCCGTTAGCAACAGGAATGCTGCCTGTTTGTTTTGGTAAAGCAACTAAGTTTGCTAAATACTTGTTACATTCTGATAAACGATATAAAGTCAGCGCTCAGTTGGGGGTAAGTACTGATACTTTTGACTCAGATGGGACAGTTATTAGTGTGTCACCTGTACAGTTAAATGACTATATGTTAGAACAATGTTTGGAATCATTTAGAGGAATAAGAAACCAAATTCCTCCCATGTTTTCATCATTAAAATATCGTGGATTGCCTTTATACAAATACGCTAGAAAAGGAATACATATTCCTAGAAAACCCAGATCGATTCATATATACAATCTGAATCTTATTAAAAAAACAGAAAATATTATTGAATTAGATGTCCATTGTTCTACAGGCACTTATATTCGTAGTATGGTGAATGATATTGGAGAGTATTTAGGTTGCGGAGCGCATGTCATAGAATTACGTCGTTTATCAGTAGGACAGTACATTTCTTCTTCTATGATAAATCTAGCAACTTTGGAATCTATTTTTTGCGATGATTCTTTTGATGATGTACAAGTTTTTTGCAAATTAGATGCATTCTTGACACCAATGAATAAGATTATGCTTGAGTTTGCTAATATATTTCATGAAAAATGCTGACATTATCTATGTATGTTGTTCGTCGCGCCAAAAATATAAAGTGAACACATTTTGATAATTGATGAAATCAAATTACGTGAACGTATGAATTAATTATATGTGTTATCTGTGGTTTTTATAAAGATTAGACAGTGTTTATTGTATGTTTCTAATAGATGCGGATAGTGTGCAAAACAAAGAAACATATTTTCTATTTTCATCTAATTTATTTTTTAATTAAATAGAGGAATGCAATGAAAATCGAATATTGATTTCAATTTTATTTAATTTAATTTTCAAATATAATGTATCTTCAAATTAAATATAGTTTTTAAATAAAAGGTGCTGTTCATGTCTTGGAGTGCTGAAAAAAAAAGAGAAATAATTTCTACATTTGGTCGTAGCGTTAAAGATACTGGTTCTACTCAGGTGCAGGTTGCTCTGTTAACTGAACGTATTGATCATTTGAAACATCATTTTTTAAAACACAAAAAAGATCATCATAGTCGCCGCGGATTACTTAAGATGGTCGCTCATCGGAGAAGATTATTGAAATATTTAAAAGAAAATAATATGTTACATTATACTAATTTAATACGAAATTTAGGATTACGTCACTAATGTAATTTAGTGTGTGAAGAATATAAATGTTTTAAGCGGTATTTTTTTTATTTATTGAGGGGTTTTTGAGAATAAGTTAAAAAATGAAATTTTGTTAATTTTATATTTAAGATCATGATGTTCTTATGATTACTTAGACATATTAAAAATTGTATATTAAATTATAAAAAGGATATTATTTTGTTAGATCCGATTATTCATAAATTTAAATATGGACAGCATACTGTAATTTTAGACATTGGAACAATAGCTCGTCAAGCGAATGCTGCAGTCATGGTGAGTATGGGTGATACTACAGTACTAGTTACGGTAGTTAGTTCTAATCAAGTAAGATTAGAACAAGATTTTTTTCCTCTTGTTGTAAATTACCAAGAACGCACTTATGCTGCTGGAAAATTTCCAGGAGGTTTTTTTCGTCGAGAAGGTCGGCCAAGTGAAAACGAAACGTTAACGTCTCGATTGATTGATCGCCCTATTCGGCCGTTATTCCCTAAGGGATTTATTAATGATGTACAAGTAATTGCTACAGTAGTATCAGTAAATCCACAAGTAAATCCAGATATTGTAGCAATAATAGGAGTATCCGCTGCATTGAGTTTATCTGATATTCCATTTTTTGGGCCAATTGGAGCAGCTAGAGTTGGTTATATTAAAAATCAATATGTATTAAATCCAACAACGACAGAGCTATCTAATAGTAAGTTAGATTTGGTGATTTCAGGGACTGAATCCAATATCTTGATGGTGGAATCAGAATCGTGTTTGCTGAGTGAAAAAGAAATTTTAGATGCTATCATATTTGGACACGAACAACAACAAATAGTAATTCATAATATTAATAAATTAGTTAAAAACGTTGGAAAAACTAAGTATTCTTGGAATGAAAAGGAAGTTAATATATCTTTAAAAACATATTTATCTGAATTGTATGAGTCGCGTTTGCAAGATACATATTGTTTTCTTGATAAGAAAGAGCGTCATGCTCAAGTTGATAGTATTAAGAAAGATATAGTAAGAACCGTGCTGAATAGCCACCAGCATGCTGCCGTAGACGAAAAAGAAATAATGTGTCTTTTAAATTACTTAGAAGCGCAATCAATTCGTTATCGTATTTTAACGAACAAATTACGTGTTGATGGACGTTCAAAAGATACAATTCGGAAAATAGATATAAAAACAGGCATATTACCGCGTACTCATGGATCAGCATTATTTACTAGAGGTGATACTCAAGCTTTGGTTGCTGTTACGCTTGGCACGGAACGCGATGCACAGAATATTGATGGATTAACTGGTACTCGTGTTGATAGATTTTTATTACATTATAATTTTCCGCCATATTGTGTGGGTGAAACAGGTGTCATAGGAGCTCCAAAAAGGAGAGAAATAGGACATGGCCGCTTAGCAAAAAGGGGTATGTTAGCGGTTATGCCCAACGCTAATGAGTTTCCGTATACAATACGGGTAGTATCAGAAATTACTGAATCTAATGGATCGTCCTCTATGGCGTCTATTTGTGGTACATCTTTAGCGTTAATGGATGCTGGAGTGCCGATTAAAGCAGCAGTTGCCGGTGTTGCTATGGGGCTGATTAAGGAGGGAAGCGATTTCGTGGTATTATCTGATATTGTTAGCGATGAAGATCATATTGGGGATATGGATTTTAAAGTATCTGGTAGTCGTCAAGGTATAACGGCGTTGCAAATGGATATTAAAACGGCTGGGATTACTCATGACATAATAAATATTGCGTTAAAAAAAGCAAAAAACGCTCGACTGCAAATATTAGATATTATGGAACAAATTATTGAGTCTCCTAAGAAAGAAATTTCTAAATTTGCCCCCAGGATATATAGCATTAAAGTGAATCCAGATAAAATTAAAGATGTTATAGGAAAGGGAGGATCAGTTATTCGCTCATTGACTGAAGAAACTAATACTATTATTGATATTGAAGATGATGGTGTCATAAAAATAGTTGCTTTAGATTATGATAAAGCAAAACAAGCTATTCGTAGAATTAACGATATCACTGCAAACGTTGAAATAGGAGCCATTTATACTGGAAAAGTTAGTCACATTGTGGAATTTGGAGCATTCGTTTCTATCTTGTCTGGAAAAGAGGGATTAGTTCATATTTCCCAGATTTCTGAAAGAAGGATAAATAAAGTAACTGATTATTTGAAATTAGGACAAGAAGTATTAGTAAAGGTATTAGAAATAGATCGTCAAGGACGAATTCGTTTGAGTATGAAAGGAGTACATCAAGTAAGCACATAGTATTTTACTATGATAAAATTTTATATGTTTATGTATACAAGATAATTGTAGTTGCGTGGCTGCTTGTATAGAAAATATCGGTAACGAACCGTGTAGCTAGGTTGGGACTTGAAATTCATAACAATCTAAGTACATTAGTTTGTTATGACATTAAGGCATATATAAGGTAATAATATAATAAGAGTTCATATTGTAACCTAAAAATCAAGCGAATCAAATCATTTGATGTTTAATAAAATAAATTATAATACAAGATAAATATGGGTACTAAGGAAATAATCGATTTAATTAATGATACACTATTGCAAACTTTATACAAAGTAATATATGGTTAATATTTCATAGCATTTCACGAATTAATATTTTTCTTCTTTATGAAATGGAATTTATACTCGTATTCATGCAGTTATAATCAATATTGTTAATTTTATTTTAATTATAGTTATTATTGCAAGCGCAGGATATGTATGACGAGAACGTTGTTATTGAAACAACTTTAATCCGTCTATGCGTGTATTTTTATGTATTTTTTTTAAAAGGGTTTTGATATGTATTTTATACAGTTAATTGTTTATTAAAATGAGGTAATCCCAGATGTCGAAAACCGCAGACTCTTTTATAGATTTAGGGTTAAATCGTTGTATTGTCAATGTTTTACATGATGTTGGGTATGAAAAACCTTTACCTATTCAAATTCAATGCATTCCATATTTATTAGCTGGATATGATGTGTTAGGAATGGCGCATACAGGTAGCGGAAAAACTGCGGCATTTGTTTTACCATTATTGCATAATGTTGATATTAACAATTCTTGTTCTCAAGGTTTAATTGTAACGCCTACTCGAGAGTTAGCGATACAAATTGGGAGAGTGTGTTCTAATTTTGCAAAATATATGAAAAAAATAAATGTTGTTACTTTATATGGAGGGCAAAGTTATGGCATTCAATTAAATGCTTTAAGTAAAAGACCTCATATTATAGTAAGTACTCCAGGTAGATTAATAGATCATTTAAACCGTGGCACTGCCAATTTATCTCAATTAAAAACTTTAGTGATAGATGAAGCTGATGAAATGTTACGTATGGGATTTATTGAAGATGTAGAGCGTATCATTAAAAATATTCCAGTTAAACGTCAAACAGCATTATTTTCTGCTACTTTACCTATGGGTATTCGGCGTATAAGTTATCGATTTATGAATAATCCAAAAGAAGTATTTATTCATTCTAATACTAGCATGTGTGCTAATATTAGACAAAGTTATTGGTTAGTGCATACAGGAATCGCTAAACATGACGCTTTAATGCGTTTTTTAGAAACAGAAGATTTTGATGCAGCTATTGTTTTTGTTCGTACTAAATATGCAACGTTGGAGATTTCCGAAATATTAGAGAGATTTGGTTATAATAGCGCGGCTTTGAATGGAGATATGAATCAAACAGCACGACACCAGACATTAGATCGATTACGGCATGGAAGATTAGATATTCTTATAGCTACTGATGTTGCTGCGCGTGGATTAGATGTTCATCGTATTAGTTTAGTAATAAATTATGATATACCAATAAATTCTGACGCCTATATACATCGTATAGGTAGAACTGGTAGAGCAGGACGCATGGGAAAATCTTTATTATTTGTAGAGCATAAAGAATATCGTTTGTTGCGCCATATTGAACGTAAAATAAACTTAAAAATTGCAGAGGTTCAGTATCCTACCTCTAAAACTTTATTTGATTGTCGGTTATCGAGATTTACAAATAAGGTAGAATATCAATTAAGTATCGATAATGATGATTTGGATGTGTATCGATCTCTATTGCCCCAAATAAAACCGAGGCGAGACTTGACAATGGAAAATTTAGCAGCGGTTTTGCTGAAAATAGCGCAAGGAAATCGGCCATTGGTATTACCTCCAGATCCGATTATTAAAAATCGATCAGTTTCTAAAATGCGTATAAATAGCAATCGTCAAAATTATTTTTGTATCGATAATAGAGTTATTAAAACTAGGTTGCAATCTAAAATTTCTGATAATATGGATGCTTATCACATATCAGTAGGGCGTAATGATGGAGTTAAAATACGTCATATTATTAGAGTACTTTCGAATAAAATTGATAATATTCGGTATCACGAAATAGGTAATATTAAATTATTTTCTTTTCATGCTATTATTGAGTTAGACAAAGGGTTATCTAGCAACAAAATACTAACGCAGTTGTCTCATGCCCGTATTTTAAATAAACCAATAAATATAAAGTTTTTAGGTAGTATATCTTCATGTAACGATGTACATTAACAATAAAATGTTTAATCGGAATATATATGAATCAGCTAAAACAATACCATGCTTAAATTAATTATTTTTAGTACATGTATTAAATGTATAAATATTATTGTCAGAATAAATTATTTATATTAGTCGTGCTAAATGATGATATGTTAAATATGAATGACTATGCTTGCTAATAATAGAAATAAACCACATACGTTTGTTTTTCAGGAATTAGGTATTACGCTGTGGAAGTTACGATATCCTGTAGTTTTAGATAATATAAATCCGATTAAGTTATGGCCATGTCTTCGTTTGTTATTAATATCATCGGATTTTCCGATATTATTAGATGATCCTTTTGTTAAAGATGTTATACGTGCCATGCGGATTAATCCTAGAGAAGTATACGCGTTGACTATTGACCAAATTAAAATTTTAATTATTCCATCAGAATTTTCTTGTTATTGTTGGTGGATTGGCACTAAAGTAATATCAAATAATTTGAATAGTATATGTCTAACTACTCCATCATTGCCAATATTAAAATGTGATATTCACGCAAAGCGTGATTTATGGCGACAAATTAGTGATATTAGATTGAATGCTTAAATTATTTAATTAATATTTTATCAGTAATAAAAATATATTAAAATAGTATGGCGATATTATCTTTATTTCTAATTTTTTAAAAATTGCGCATATACAATTGAGATCACGGTATACTAAGAATTTGATGTAATGTAAGTAAAATTTACTAGATGAATAGCATTTATATCCTGATTCTATTAAATTATATTAATTTTCAAATTAACAATAATTATCAATTGGTAGAGTATTTATAGTATGAGTGCAATTTATATGCGGGTTTTTACTAAAAACGTTTGAAATTATTTCCAATTAAAAAATTAATATTAAATGTGATTCAACAAACCAACATGATGTCTAAGCATGAATTATAAAATTTATTATTTTAATTAATCTATTTAGTTCTACTTTAATTTTTGATTTTTATCAATATTTGATATTTTTATATCAAGGAACGTAATAATATATTTTTATAGAATATCAATATCTCATTGAGAATGAGTAATTTTATTTTTTATTACTATTTTCATTAAAATAAACTAGTGTATTTTATGTGTAAATATAAGAATATTTAAGTATACAAATACATTAATATTATTGAAACCGGTCTATTATGAATAGCTGATCTATTTTTAATGAATGCATCTGCATTGTATATACTTTATAAAAAATATTTACGTATATGAAGGTAAATATACATTTTGATAATTTTTATCAAAACAGATATTACTACATTAATAAAACTTTAATATATTTAAATAAATAATTGATTATTTTTAAAAAAGTTTTTATTGTAGATAGTACTACATTAATTAATATAATGATATAATTGGATATAATGTGTGTTTGTTCTAGTTTCTAATTACTTATTATAATTATTTATCTAATAAAACATAGTAGTAATACGGATAAACATTATGTGATCTTTGCTGTCTATTTTTATTAATAAAAATTTAGGATATTAGAGTCATAGTTAGGAGATAAGACATGCGAGTATTGAAATTTGGTGGCACTGCGCTTTCTAATGCAAATCAGTTTATTCATGTCGCCAATATTCTTGAAAAAAACGCTCAAGAAGAACAAATAGCAGCGGTGTTATCGGCGCCTGCAATGGTTACTAATTATCTAGTATCAGTCATTGATCGTACATTAAATGGCAGTTCTGTGTTAGAACATATTTACAATATAGAAACTATTTTTAATACTTTGTTGGAAGATATAGCGCAGATTCAACCAGGATTTAATCATATAACTTTGCGTCTTATATTAGAGCAAGAGTTTATTCATTTAAAAAATTTACTACATGGAATTTCGTTGTTAAAATTTTGCCCAGATAATATAAATGCTAATATTATTTGTTTGGGGGAAAAGTTGTCCATTATTTTAATGGAAGGGCTGTTAAATGCGAGGCATCTCCAAATAATTGTTATTAATCCAGTGGACAATCTTATAGCACAAGGAAGGGAATATCTGACCTCTATGGTAAATATTGAAGAATCTGCACGGCGTATTAAAAATATACCTATTTCTCATTTAGATATTATGTTAATGGCTGGATTTACCGCAGGAAATGAGCAGGGTGAATTAGTTGCTTTAGGTCGCAATGGTTCTGATTATTCAGCTGCGATTTTAGCGGCTTGTTTAGATGCTAGTCGTTGTGAAATTTGGACAGATGTAGACGGTATTTATACCTGTGATCCGCATCAAGTACCTAATGCAAAATTATTAAATTCATTATCTTATCAAGAGGCTATGGAGCTTTCTTATTTTGGGGCTAAAATTTTACATCCACGCACTATTGTGCCGATTGCTCAATTTCATATACCTTGTTTAATAAAAAATGTTTTCAAACCTCATGCTCCTGGAACATTAATTGGCCCAATTAATAATGATACAACTAATATAGTTAAAGGAATTACATATTTAAATGATATGGTAATGTTAAATATTTCTGGGCCAGGAATGAAAGGCATGATTGGCATGGCCGCTCGTGTATTTTCTGCAATGTCTAAGGCCATATGTTCAGTAGTGTTAATTACGCAATCATCTTCTGAGTATAGTATAAGTTTTTGCGTGCCTTATCAAGAATTATCAAAATCTTGCACTGCATTAAATGAAGAATTTAATTTAGAATTAAAAAATGGACTTTTGGAGCCAATAGATGTGATACGAGATCTCGCAATCATTTCAGTTGTGGGAGATGGTATGCGTACTCAACTTGGTTTGTCTAACAAATTGTTCGAGGCATTAGCTCGCGCTAATATTAATATTATTGCAATTGCTCAAGGATCTTCAGAACGTTCTATTTCGGTGGTGGTAAAAAACAATGTTACTGCTATTGGAATTAGAGTAGCTCATCAAATGTTATTTAGTACTGATCAACTAATAGAAGTATTTATTATTGGATCTGGAGGAGTTGGTACTGCTTTAATAGAACAAATTCGACGTCAGAGACTTTGGTTAAAAAATAAACATATTGACTTACGAGTATGTGGTATTCTTAATTCTCGAATGATGTGTATTGATATAAATGGGATTGATTTAAATAACTGGGAATCATCTCTAAAGAAAACTCATGAATCTTGTAATTTAAAAAAATTGATAGAAACTATAAAAGAAAATCATTTGTTAAATCCAGTTATTGCTGATTGCACTAGTAGTATTGACGTAGTTGATTATTATGTGGATTTTTTGTTAAATGGTTGTCATGTGATCACACCAAATAAAAAAGCTAATACCGGATCTATGGAGCAGTATAGAAAACTTAGGGATATTGTGATAAAATCACGAAGGAAATTTTTATATGATACCAATGTCGGAGCTGGATTACCAGTTATAGAAAATTTGCAAAATTTGTTAAATGCTGGAGATGAATTAATCAGTTTTTCAGGTATTTTGTCTGGGTCTTTATCGTTTATTTTTGGCAAATTAGATGAAGGATTATCATTATCTGCTGCAACTTTATTAGCCCAGAAGAAAGGTTATACTGAACCGGATCCCAGAGATGATCTTTCTGGTATAGACGTAGCTAGAAAATTATTAATTTTAGCACGAGAAGTGGGGTATGAATTAGAATTAAATGATATTCAGGTCGATCCAGTAATACCACATAATTTTATAAGTAAAAGTGATACAGATAGTTTTTTTGAAAAATTGTCTTTACTAGATGATATTATTTCTGATAAGGCTCAGAGGGCCTATAAGTTAGGACATGTATTGCGTTATGTTGGGAATATACAGGCAGGACAGTGTCGCGTGCAAATTGAATCTATAAACAATAATCATCCATTATTTAAAGTAAAAGATGGAGAAAATGCTCTTGCATTTTTTACTCGGTATTATCAACCGTTACCATTGGTATTACGTGGTTATGGCGCAGGCAATGATGTTACAGCAGCAGGGGTATTTGCAGATTTATTACGCACTTTATCATGATAAAAGTAAGGATGGGTGTTGATATGGTCAGAGTTTATGCGCCAGCGTCTATTGGTAATATTGGAGTGGGGTTTGATACGTTAGGCATGGCAATTGCTCCAATAAATGGTAGCTTACTTGGAGATTGCATTAGCATTGAAAATGCTAATGCATTTAGTTTAAAAAGTACAGGATTTTTTCATAGTCAATTGCCAGTACAATTAGAAGAAAATATCGTATTCCAATGTTGGAGGAAATTTTGTGAAATTTTAGGAAAAACATATTTTTTAAGTATTAAATTGGAAAAAAATATTCCTGTTTCTTCTGGTTTGGGTTCTAGCGCTTGTTCCATAGTAGCTGTGTTGGTAGCAATGAATTATCATTGTGGATGCCCACTTAATACAGATCAGTTGCTCATGCTAATGGGGGAAATGGAAGGTAAAATTTCTGGTTCAATTCATTTTGATAATGTGTCTCCTTGTTTTTTAGGAGGTATGCGTTTAATTTTGCAGAATTGTGATACCGTTAATCAAGTAATTCCTAGCTTTGATGATTGGTTGTGGATTGTAGCATATCCAGGTATTAAAATATCTACAGCAGCATCTCGATCAGTATTACCAAATAAATATGATCGTGAAGATTGTATCAATCATAGTCAATACTTATCCGGATTTATACATGCTTGCCATACTAAGCAAGAATATTTAGCAATTAGATGTATGAAGGACATCATTGCGGAACCTTATCGATCGCGATTGTTTCCAATTGAGTTATCTTGTATACGTTATAATATTATGAAAAGAGGTGCTATATCTTGTGGTATTTCAGGATCTGGCCCAACAGTTTTTGTATTATGTAATAATCACTACGTAATCGAAGATATTTCTGATTGGTTATCGCGTTTTTATTTACAAAATAATTCAGGTTTTGTTCGAATTTGTTCTTTAGATAAACTTGGAGCACGTATTATGGTGAATAATGAATGAAACTATATAATGTTCAACAACATAGTGAACAAGTCACGTTTACTCAAGCTCTCTTGCAGGGATTAGGAAAAAATCAGGGGTTATTTTTCCCAGAAGATCTTCCAAAATTCTCTATATTTGAAATAAATTCTCTTTTAGAAATGAGTTTTATAGAACGCAGTACGCATATTTTATCTAAATATATTGGCCCTGAATTATCAAAAAGTAGTATATTAACTTGTGTTAAAAATGCTTTTAATTTTCCAGTCCCATTAGTGTATATAAATAATAATATTGCAGTTTTAGAACTTTTTCACGGCCCAACTTTGGCTTTTAAAGATTTTGGAAGCCGATTAATGGCGCAAATGTTAAATCAGACTAATCATCACTTTGATAAACCGATGGTTATTTTAACTGCTACTTCTGGAGATACAGGCGCTGCAGTAGCCCATGCTTTTTTGAATTTAAGTAATATACATGTTATAATTCTTTATCCTAGAGGTAAGATTAGTGTATTACAAGAAAAATTATTTTGCACTTTAGGAGGTAATGTTTCTACAATATCAGTAAACGGAGATTTTGATTCATGCCAACGTTTAGTTAAGCAAGCTTTTGATGATAGCGTACTGCGAAAGACATTAGATTTAAATTCTGCTAATTCCATTAATATTGGTCGATTATTGGCTCAAATTTGTTACTATTTTGAAGGGGTATCACAATTACCACATCAAATGCGCAATAAATTAGTTATTGCGGTTCCTAGTGGTAATTTTGGAAATTTAACAGCAGGATTATTAGCTCAATCTTCTGGATTACCAGTTAAGAAATTTATTGCTGCTACTAATATTAATGATACTGTACCTAGATTTTTAGAGTATGGTTATTGGGAACCTCGTCCTACCGTTTCAACGTTTTCTAATGCTATGGATGTAAGTTCTCCAAATAATTGGTCGAGAATAGAAGAATTGTTTCGTCGAGAAAATAAATCCATTAAAGAATTGGAATATGGGTGTGTTAATGATCTTCTCACCGAGAAGACAGTCCAAGAAATTGCAGATTTAGGATATCTTTCTGAACCTCATACCGCTGTAGCGTATCGATTACTATGTGATAAATTACATTCTGATGAATTTGGTATATGTCTTGGTACTGCTCACCCTGTTAAATTTAAAGAGTTAGTAGAAAATTTTTTGAAAAAAAAGATACAAGTAATATTACCAGTTGTATTAAAAGAACGTATGAAATTACCTATTTTATCGTATGAAATATCTAAATGTTTTTCTTCGTTACGTAACCTAATTTTAAAAATAATATCTTAAAATATTATGTGTATACTACAAACATATATGTATTATACTAAAATTCAGTGTTTTTTATATTTTTGCGTTCATTAATGAATTTAATAATATTATAAATAATTATTCAGAATATATGTCAATATAGTTATACATCTGTATCAATATTCATATTGATACAGATGTATAACAAGATGGTGTTTCGCGAAGAGTAGCGATGAATAAAATCAAATATTATATGAATAATCCGTTTGTTGTATATGGGTATTTTATAATTTTATTAGTGATGTTTACAAAATAATTAATTATCTTAAATTCATATAATGTTTTTTTGAAAAGTTTTGAAAACAAATTTGTTTTAAGGTTGAAAAGTACAGTTTCGACCGCATATCAGGTGCATGGTGTGGTTAAATTGACTTTTCAGTGGAGATGTATAGATGGGAAAAATTATTGGCATAGACTTGGGGACAACCAATTCTTGTGTTGCAATTATTGAAGGAAATAAACCTCGTGTATTAGAAAATAGTGAAGGTGATCGCACAACTCCTTCTATTATTGCTTATACACAAGATGGAGAGATTTTGGTTGGTCAACCAGCCAAACGACAGTCTGTTACTAATCCTAAAAATACTTTGTTTGCTATTAAACGATTGATTGGTCGTCGGTTCCAAGATACAGAAGTACAGCGTGATGTGAAAATCATGCCGTATAAAATAATTTCTGCTAATAACGGGGATGCTTGGTTAGATGTTAAAGGTCAAAAGATGGCGCCTCCTCAGGTTTCCGCTGAAATTTTAAAAAAGATGAAAAAGACCGCAGAAGATTATCTTGGAGAACAAATTTCTGAAGCAGTTATTACGGTTCCGGCGTATTTTAATGATGCTCAACGTCAAGCTACTAAAGATTCTGGACGTATTGCTGGTTTAGAGGTTAAAAGAATTATAAATGAACCGACTGCTGCAGCATTAGCTTATGGTTTAGATAAAGAAACTAGGGGTAATCGTACAATTGCAGTATATGATTTAGGAGGGGGAACTTTTGATATTTCAATAATTGAAATTGATGATGTTGATGGAGAAAAAACTTTTGAAGTACTATCTACTAATGGAGATACTCATCTAGGTGGGGAAGATTTTGATAGCCTTTTAATAAATTATTTAGCAGATGAATTTAAAAAAGATCAACGTATTAATTTGTATAATGATCCGTTAGCAATGCAACGACTGAAAGAAGCAGCAGAGAAAGCAAAAATAGAATTATCTACTTCGCATCAAACTGATGTGAATTTACCATATATTACAGCAGATAATACTGGACCGAAGCATATGAATATTAGAGTAACTCGTGCTAAATTAGAGTCCTTAGTAGAAGATTTAGTTAATCGTACTATGGAGCCGCTGAAGGTAGCACTCAAAGATGCTAATTTGTCTGTGTCCAATATAAATGATGTTATCTTAGTAGGCGGACAGACTCGTATGCCTCTTGTTCAAAAAAAAGTATCTGCATTTTTTCAAAAAGAGCCACGCAGAGATGTTAATCCTGACGAAGCTGTTGCTATCGGAGCGGCAGTGCAAGGAGGGGTATTGTCTGGAGATGTAAAAGATGTGTTGTTGTTGGATGTGACTCCATTATCTTTAGGGATTGAGACGATGGGGGGTGTTATGACTTCGTTAATCGCTAAAAATACTACTATTCCTACCAAACATAGTCAAATTTTTTCTACCGCTGAAGATAATCAATCTGCCGTCACTATTCATGTCTTACAAGGAGAAAGAAAGAGAGCAAGTGATAATAAATCATTGGGCCAATTTAATTTAGATGGAATAGCAGCGGCAATGCGTGGTATACCCCAGATTGAAGTGACTTTTGATATTGATGCTGATGGTATTTTACATGTATCGGCTAAAGATAAAAATAGTGGGCGTGAACAAAAAATTACTATTAAAGCTTCTTCTGGTTTAAATGAAGAAGAAATTAATAAAATGGTTCAAGAAGCAGAGGCTAATGCTGAATCAGATCGTAAATTTGAAGAGTTGGTGCAAATTCGAAATCAAGCTGATCATTTATTGCATAGTACCAAAAAACAATTAACGGAAGTTGGTGATAATCTATCACTAGATGATAAGTCTTCTATAGAAGACGCATTAAAAGAATTAGAATCAGTTATAAAAAACGAAGATAAAAATGAAATTGAATCCAAAATTCAATCTTTAATTAAAGTTTCTGGAAAATTATTAGAAGCCAGTCAAAAACATCAAGAGCAATCTAAATCTCAGTCTTCTAATAGCACTTCCGATCCAAATGGAGAAGTGGTAGACGCAGAATTTGAAGAAATAAAGAATAAAAAATAATATTTTTAAAAAATAAATTTATAGCAGGAGAAGAGTAATTATTAAAATTATAAATAAAAAGCATGTTGAATCTATAAATGTATTACTAAATGAATAGGTATACAAAGGGACATAAAGGAAACCATGGCTAAATCAGACTATTATGAGATTTTGGGCATTTCCAAGAATGCGGATGAGCGTGAAATCAAAAAGTCCTATAAACGCCTGGCAATGAAATTTCATCCAGATCGTAATCCAGGAAATACTACAGCTGAAACAAAATTTAAAGAAATTAAAGAAGCATATGAAGTATTAAGTAATTCAGAAAAGCGCGCAGCTTATGATCAGTATGGTCATGCAGCGTTTGAATCAGGAAGTATGGGGTCAACAGCAAATTCAGGAGGAGCGGATTTTAGCGATATTTTTGGTGATGTGTTTGGGGATATATTTGGAGGAAATAGAAGGAATCGCTCAGGTAGAGGATCAGACTTACGTTATAATATAGAGTTAAGTTTAGAGGATGCAGTTCGTGGAATTATTAAAGAAATATGCATACCAACTTTATCAACATGTGAGAAATGTCGTGGAAGCGGCGCGAGATCAAATTCGGATATAATTACTTGTATGACATGTCATGGTCAAGGACAAGTTCAAATACGACAAGGTTTTTTTTCTGTACAGCAATCTTGCCCCGCATGCCATGGACATGGGAAAATTATTAAAGAAGTTTGTAATCGATGCCGCGGAAATGGACGAGTAGAACGATCTAAGACTCTTTCTGTTAAAATTCCAGCCGGTGTAAACACGGGGGACCGTATACGTTTATCAGGTGAAGGTGAATCTGGAAAAAATGGAGCACCTTCAGGAGATTTGTATGTTCAAGTGCAAATTAGAAAACATCCAATTTTTGATAGAGAAGAAAAAAATCTTTATTGTGAAGTACCAATTAGTTTTTCTATGGCAGCCTTGGGAGGAGAAATTGAGGTCCCAACTTTAGATGGGAGGGTAAAATTAAAAATTCCTCCTGAAACGCAAACTGGAAAATTATTTCGTATGAGAGGAAAAGGAGTAAAATCAGTTCGAAGCGGTGGTAATGGCGATTTGTTATGTAGAGTGGTGGTAGAAACTCCTGTGAAATTAAATGATATACAAAAACGATTACTTCAAGATTTGTCAGATAGTCTTGAGGGACCTCATGGAAACCGAAACAGCCCGCGATCTAAAAGTTTTTTTGATGGCGTAAAAAAATTCTTCGATGATCTCACTCGTTGATTGCTTACTGTGATGTTGTCAAAACTATATAATTTTAAATGTTTTTGTTATATTTCTCTTTTACTTAAGTTAAAGACCCATATATCTGATACGGGCATATGCCCTAGATTTACATCTAGCGGCTTTATTCTTATGAATTAAACCTTTACAAGCCTGACGATCTATTATTTTTTGCATAAAAACGAATGCAGTTATTGCGGCTGTCTTATCTTTAGATTCAATTGCCGTGTATACTTTTTTTATAAAGGTACGCAACATAGATCTCCGGCTTGCATTATACTTGCGTTGCTGCTTTGATTTCATAAGAGATTTTTGAGCTGATTTAGTGTTGGCCAATATAAGATATCCCTGAAAATGTTAAAATTTTAATCACACACATGCCCTATACTATATTTATGCATTATATATTACAATTATTATTTTGTATTTTCAATACAATTGTCATCATGTTTGTAAATGTTTTTATAAATCTATTTTAATAATTATATTATTATATGATTTTTAAATTAATTTAATAGAATAAGTTAGTGCTTTTAAAAATATATGAATAAATATAAATATCTTTTAAGAATTTATTTGAATTTAACATGGAATTTGTTAGAGGATTACATAATATAAAATCCCGTCATAAAGGTTGTATACTTACTATCGGTAATTTTGATGGATTTCACCGTGGGCATCAAGCATTACTTGAAAAGTTACAAAAAAAGCGAAACATTTTAAAATTACCTATTGTAGTTATGATTTTCGAGCCACAGCCTCAAGAATATCTATCTAATATAATAGCAATACGATTAACTAGATTGAGAGATAAAGTGCATTATTTATATACAGCAGGAGTGGATGTCATTCTATGTATTACTTTTAATAAAAAATTTGCTGCTATTGAAGCATACAATTTTATTAAAAATATATTAATATCTAAATTAGACGTTCGGTTTGTTTATATAGGAGATGATTTTAGGTTTGGTGCTTTTAGAAAAGGGGATTTTATTTTATTGAAAAAAATAGGTAAAAATGAAGGTTTTAAAGTAATACGTATCGCCACTTATTTTGATGAAAACAATCAAAGAATAAGTAGCACTGCGATACGTGTTGCTTTAACAGAAAATAGAATGTTGGATGCTGAATTATTACTTGGGCATTCTTATTGCATCTCTGGCCGTGTAGTGCACGGAAATGAATTAGGTCGTAGGATTGGGTTTCCTACGGCTAACGTATCATTGCAGGGCAAACGATTACCCATACATGGTGTATACGCGGTGGAAGTGTATGGTATTTCTAATTATCCGTTACCGGGTATAGCCAATGTGGGAATTCGTCCGACAGTTACTGAAAAACATCAACAAAAATTAGAAGTACATTTGTTAAATATATCTACAAATTTATATACTTATCATATTAAAGTAGTTTTTTTAGCTAAAATACGCGATGAACAATATTTTAGTTCCGTGAAAACATTACAGCGTCAAATTAAAAGCGATATAATGAAAGTACGTAGTTACTTTAATAAAATTAATAATATCAACAAAATTTATAAAAACGGAATAATTTATAAATGATTAACTATAAAAATACTTTGAATTTACCCCACACATTATTTCCAATGCGTGCTAATTTACCTGTATGCGAGCCTATTATTTTAGAGCGTTGGTATAAAGACAATTTATATGAAGCAATTCGTCATAAAAAAAGTAAAAAAAAATTGTTCATACTACATGACGGCCCACCTTATGTAAACGGCAGTATTCATTTAGGTCATGCAGTAAATAAAGTACTTAAAGATATTATTCTGAAGTATAAAACTTTAATGGGGTATAATGCTCCTTATATTCCCGGTTGGGATTGTCATGGGTTACCCATCGAACTACAAGTAGAACGATTAATAGGGCAACCAGGAATTAATGTTGACCCAAATGAATTTCGAAGTATCTGTCGTAATTATGTTTTAGATCAAATAGAAATGCAAAAAAAAGATTTTGTAAGATTAGGTGTCTTAGGAGATTGGTCGCGACCTTATTTGACAATGGATTTTAAGACTGAGGCAAATATTATTCGCAGCTTAAGCAAAGTTATATCCAATGGTTATTTCTATAAAGGAACGAAACCTGTACATTGGTGTTTTCAATGTTGTTCTGTATTAGCTGAATCAGAAGTGGAATATAATAATCATTGTTCTCCGGCTATTGATGTTGCTTTTTTTGCAGTAGATAATATTCGTATTTCTAAAATATTCAATATTGATTTATGTCAACGTGCTATTGAATTAGTAATTTGGACTACTACTCCTTGGACATTGCCTGCCAATCAAGCTATTTCTGTGCATCCAGATTACAGTTATCAATTAATTGCTGTGAATAATAATAAATATATAATTATTGCGGCTAATTTAGTGGATGTTGTGATGCAGCGCATACAATGTTTTTCTTGGAAAATTTTGGGAGAAACTTCAGGTAACTCCTTAGAATCGTTAAAATTTCGGCATCCGTTTATGCCGTTTGATGTTCCTGTTGTATTGAGCGGTCATGTAGCACTAGATTCTGGAACAGGAGTAGTACATATCGCTCCAAATCATGGTATTGATGATTATATTGTAGCTCAAAAATATAATTTTGAAATTATTAATATAATAAATGAAACAGGTCATTATGTATCTAACGTGCACCCTATGTTAGATGGCGTACCAGTATTTCAATCCAATGACATAATAATACACTTATTAAATCAATCAGGTTCTTTATTACATGTAAATCATAACTATAAACATAATTATCCGTATTGTTGGCGTCATGCAGTTCCAGTCATTTTCAAAGCTACTGCACAGTGGTTTTTAAGTATGGATAAATATAATTTAAGAAATAAATTGTTGCAAACAATACGCCAAGTACATTGGATCCCAAATAAAGGGGAATCCAGTATTGCAACAATGATTGTTAATAGACCTGATTGGTGTCTGTCAAGGCAACGTGTTTGGGGTGTACCAATACCTCTTTTCATTCATAAAAAAACTTCAATTTTACATCCGCGTACAATTGAATTAATGGAGGTAATTGCCCAACATGTAGAACAATATGGAATACAGGCGTGGTGGGACTTAAAAACTGAAGATATCATAGGCAATGAAGAAGCAGATCAATATGAAAAAGTGCTAGATACGCTGGATGTATGGTTTGACTCTGGTTCTACTCATTATTCAGTGATACCAGAAAGATTAGAATATCGCAAGCAGTCACCAGATTTATATTTAGAAGGTTCAGATCAATATCGAGGTTGGTTTATGTCGTCTTTAATTGTATCAACTGCAATTACAGGTAAAGCGCCTTATAGAGAAGTATTGACTCATGGATTTACTGTAGATGCTCAGGGGCGTAAGATGTCTAAATCCCTTGGTAATGTCATTAGCCCTCAGGAAATAATAAAGGATTTCGGAGCAGATATCTTACGATTATGGATAGCTTCTTCTGATTATTCTAAAGAAATGACAATTTCAAATGCTATTTTAAAACATACAACTGATGTGTATCGACGTATTCGGAATACTGCCCGGTTTTGTTTAGCCAATATTAGTGATTTTGACCCAGAAAAAGATTCTGTACATCCAGAGAATATGATTGAATTAGATTGTTGGGCAATAGATCGCGCTTTATCTGTACAGTTAGAAGTAATATCAGATTACAATAAATATAATTTTCATAATGTAATACAACGGATTATGCAGTTTTGTTCAATAGAAATGGGTTCGTTTTATTTGGATGTTATTAAAGATCGACAATATACAACAAAAAAAAATAGCAAAGAACGTCGTAGCTGTCAGACCGCATTGTATCATATTATTGAATCTATGGTGCGTTGGATTGCTCCAATTTTATCTTTTACTGCTGATGAAATTTGGAGATATATTCCAGGAAATAGATCAAAATATGTGTTTACTGAAGAATGGTATAATGGCTTATTTAGTATAAGTTCAAAACAAGTTATGAATAGTCATGATTGGAATATTTTCTTAAATGTTAGAAGTGAAGTAAATAAAATAGTTGAACAAACTCGTCTTAATGGCATTATTGGAGGATCCTTAGATGCCAGTGTTGTTTTGTATGCTACTCCAGAACTGGCAAATACATTACGTATCTTAGGCAATGAACTTTCTTTTGGATTAATAACATCGTCAGCTATAGTTTCAGATTATTGTAAGGGATTGAATGCCACTCAATATGCACAAGAAGGCATGCCTGGACTGAAAATATTTTTAGAAAAAGCTGAGGGCAGGAAGTGTTTGCGTTGTTGGCATTATAGATTAGATATCGATCAATATAAAAATTATTCAAATATTTGTACACGTTGCGTTAACAACATAGTTGGGCCAGGAGAAAAACGTAGGTTTTTTTAATGAATAAAAAATATAATTATAGAAATTTAAAATGGTTATGGTTATCTATATTAATAATGTTATTAGACATAGGAACAAAGTATTGGGTAAAGACTCATTTTTGGATTGGCGAGGTATTATCGGTATTACCTGGAGTTAATTGTTATTATGTTTGTAATCCAGGATTAGCTTTTGGGTTATTTACTAATGTTAATTTATATTATCGTTGGATATTTGTGTGGATAATAATATTAGTAATTGCAATGTTTATCGTAGCCTTATATAAATTGATTGAACGCCCTAAGTGTTATAGTATATCTTACTCTATGGTTATTGGCGGGGCTTTAGGAAATTTATTAGATCGAATATTATATGGAACAGTGGTTGATTTTATTGATGTTCACATTAAAAACTGCCATTGGCCAACTTTTAACGTTGCAGATATAGCAATTTGTATAGGAATTAGTATTTTAACAATAAGATGTTATTATGATTTTATTAAAAATAATTTATATTAGAATTGTGATATGTCTGCTGATTGTTATCAACATAACATGTACTATTATGTTTGTTAATCTAATTACAAAATTACTAAAAATTAATTGCCACATTTTATGTGAGCAGTAAATGTGGCAATTTTGTGTACTATAAAAACACAAGAGGCATAAATAATTAGAGTTATATTAGCTAATCCGCGTGGGTTTTGCGCAGGGGTAAAACGAGCGATTAATATCGTAGAGAAAACGATACAAGTATACGGCACTCCAATTTATGTGCGGCATGAGTTAGTGCATAACGATTATGTGGTAACTCAATTATCTAAGAAAGGCGTTATTTTTATTGAACGACTAGATGAAGCTCCCAATGGATCGGTTCTAATTTTTTCTGCTCACGGAGTATCAAAAAAGATACGGGAGCAAGCAAAAATTAAAAATTTAATAATAATTGATGCTACTTGTCCATTGGTAACTAAAGTACATAGAGAAGTTTCCCGAGCTAATCGTAATAATATGGAAGTGATCTTAATAGGCCATTCTAGTCATCCAGAAGTAGAAGGAACTATGGGGCAATATATTTCTACGAATTCTAGACAAAAAATATATTTAGTTGGGTCGCAATCAGATGCTTGGTCAATTCAGGTTAATTATCCAAATCATTTATTTTTTGTAACACAAACAACTTTATCGATAGATGATACTGCAGAGATTATAGCGGTTTTGTATAAAAGATTTCCTAATATTATGGGCCCTAGAAAAAATGATATTTGTTACGCAACGTTCAATAGACAAAATGCTCTTAAAAATTTAGCTCTAATGGTAGAAATGATATTTGTTGTTGGATCAATAACATCGTCTAATTCTGTAAGATTAATGGAGCTAGCACGTCGTATTGGGAAAATTGCATATTTAATTAGTCATGCTAATGATATTCAAAAAAATTGGTTGCGAGGGGTAAATAATATTGGCATTACTGCCGGGGCGTCAGCGCCAGACATTTTAGTACTCCAAGTTATTGAAAAATTACGTGTATTAAGTGCAGATCATGTTGTTGTTGAAGAAATGATTGGAGAGGAAGAGAATGTATTTTTTGATACACCTAAAATTTAGTACATTTGTAATAATAATGTATTTGTTGATTTTATTGTAACAGTAAAATTATATCTTATATATAAGAGGTTAAATTATAACAAATTAATAAAGGATATGTAACGTTATTTACTATACTTTATTACTCAGTAATAATAATTACTAAAATTTATTAATAATTTTATATATTATTGCACTTAGTGTTATATATAGGCACAAATCAGAGTCATAAATTTTTCTGTATGTAAAGAATAAACATTATTAATAAGGTTATAAAATTATGAATGATGCGCTTCTCCGAATCGCCGTTACGGGAGTAACGGGTCGAATGGGTAAAGAAATAGTAACGTGTGTTGTTAAAGAAGAAAAACAATTTAGTCAAGAAATTGTTTTAGGAGCTGCTATAACACGTTTAAATGCTAATATTTGTGGAATGGATGTTGGAGTATTAATAAACACTGATGCTTTAGGTATAGAAATTACTGATAATTTGGAATCAATTAAAGATAATTTTGATGTTTTAGTTGATTTCACTGCCCCTGATATATCTGTAGAATATTTAAAATTCTGTGTTAACAACAATAAAAATATAGTTATTGGTACCACTGGATTTAATCAGATACATAAGAATCTTATTCTAAATGCATCTCATAAAATAGGAATTGTTTTTTCCTCCAATTTTAGTATAGGTGTAGCGTTAATATCTAAACTGTTGCATAAGATTACACGAATTATAGGTGGTACTTCAGATATTAGTATTATTGAAACCCATCATAACAGGAAACGTGACATACCGTCTGGTACTTCTTTAACAATGCAAAATATTATTGTAAATGCATTGCAATCTATCCATTCTAATAAGATTATGGATTCTAATCTTGATACTACAACGTATTCACCAGAGTCTTCTTATAACGATATATTAATTCATTCGATACGCGCTGGAGATGTTGTTGGAGAGCATACTGTTTTATTTGCAGGATCAGGAGAACGTTTAGAAATCACACATAAAGCATCGGATCGTTTAATATTTGCTCATGGAGCATTACGTGCGGCTCTTTGGATAGGGCGGGGTAAAATAGGATTATTTGATATAAGCGATATTTTAGAAATGGATACACTATTATAATAGCTAGATGCAAGTAAATAATATTATAGGCATATATCCCATATATGATATATGCTTGATGCCATTGAAAAAATTTTAAGACCAATAATGAATAAAACATGTATAAATTTTATTTACACATGTTTTATTTTAATCTAATATTATAGTAATATTAATTTAATATTTGACTTATCAATTTCCCCTAATAAATTAAATGTAAATTATATATTTAATAATTAATTTATTTATTAAGATAGAGTTATTTTAATGAAATCAGCATTGTTAGTACTAGAAGATGGTAATCGATTTTATGGTTATGCAATAGGCGCAGAAGGAGAAACGGTAGGAGAAGTAGTGTTTAACACATCAATGACTGGATATCAAGAAATAATTACTGATCCTTCTTATGCTTATCAAATAGTAATATTAACTTGTCCTCATATTGGAAACGTTGGTACTAATGAAGTTGATAATGAATCTTCTTGTATTCAGGTAAGAGGGCTGATTATTCGTGATTTAGCAATGGTTGTTAGTAATTTTCGTTATACATTGAGTCTTTCAGAGTATTTAGTGCAACAAAATATTGTTGGAATTGCTGGAGTAGATACTCGTAAATTAACTCGTTTAATACGAGCAAAGGGAGTACAACACGGCTGCATCATTGCGTGTGATATGCCTGACCCCACATTAGCCTTGCGTAAGGCTCGTGAATTTCCTGGATTGAATGGACTTAATCTTGTTCATGAAGTAAGTACTACTCGACAGTATATTTGGAATCAAGGCACTTGGAATATTAAATCTGGAGTATTCTTCACTCCATTACACTTACCTTATCGTGTTGTAGTATATGATTTTGGCGTTAAACGAAATATCATGCGTATATTAGTAGATTATGGTTGTTTATTAACTGTGGTTCCAGCACATACTACAGCGCAAGAAATAATTGATATGCAACCAGATGGTGTCTTTTTAGCCAATGGGCCTGGAGATCCAAATGCATATGAATACGCAATTAATTCTATACAAACTTTTTTAAATACAACTACAATTCCATTGTTTGGAATTTGTTTAGGACATCAGTTACTGGCGTTAGCCAGCGGAGCTAAAACGATAAAAATGAAATTTGGACACCATGGATCTAATCATCCAGTTAAAGATATAGAAACAAACAAGGTTATAATTACCGCTCAAAATCATAATTTTGTAGTAGATAAACAAACTTTACCTGATACGTTAAAAATAACGCATATTTCATTATTTGATGGGACTCTCCAAGGTATTCATCATATTAATAAACCTGCTTTTAGTTTCCAAGGACATCCAGAGGCTAGTCCTGGTCCTCATGATGCTGCATCATCGTTATTTAGTCATTTCATTAAATTAATCAAAAATTACCGTAATAAATAACAAGTTTGAGAGTATAATATGCCAAAAAGAACCGATATACACAGCATCTTACTATTAGGAGCTGGACCAATAGTTATCGGTCAAGCCTGTGAATTTGATTATTCTGGCGCACAAGCTTGTAAAGCGTTACGCGAAGAAGGATATCGTATTATTTTAGTAAATTCTAATCCTGCTACAATTATGACGGATCCTGATATGGCTGATGTCACTTATATTGAAGCGATTCAATGGAAAATAATACATAAGATTATTGAAAAAGAACATCCGGATGCACTGCTATCAACTATGGGCGGACAAACTGCGTTGAATTGCACTTTAGATTTAGAACGTCACGGAATTTTAAGAAAATTTAATATAATAACAATTGGAGCAACGATAGATTCTATTTGTAAGGCAGAAGATCGTCAAAAATTTCGAGAATCTATGAAAAAAATTAGCTTAGAAACAGCACGGTCTGGCGTTGCACGTGATATAGATGAAGCTATGATAGTTGTGGAAAAAATCGGATTACCCTGCATTATTCGTCCTTCTTTTACTTTAGGAGGAAGCGGAGGCGGCGTTGCTTGCACTAAATCAGAATTCGAAAAACTTTGCAGATATGGATTAGATTCATATCCTCATCATGAACTTTTAATTGATGAATCTTTAATTGGTTGGAAAGAGTATGAAATGGAAGTAATACGTGATATTAAAGACAATTGTATAATTGTGTGCTCTATAGAAAACGTTGATCCCATGGGTATTCATACTGGTGATTCCATAACTGTGGCGCCAGCTCAAACTTTGACTGATAAGGAATATCAAATCATGAGAAATGCTTCAATAATGGTATTACGTGAAATTGGAATAGAGACTGGCGGAGCTAATGTACAATTTGCGGTTAATCCAAATAACGGAAGACTTGTCGTTGTTGAAATGAATCCGAGAGTATCGCGATCATCAGCGTTAGCTTCGAAAGCAACTGGATTTCCTATAGCAAAAATAGCTTCTAAGTTAGCAGTGGGATATACTCTGGATGAATTATCAAATGATATTACGAGTGGTTGCATTCCCGCATCTTTTGAACCGTCCATTGATTATGTAGTAACTAAAATTCCGCGTTTTAATTTTGAAAAATTTCCAGAGCGACACAATAAATTGACAACTCAAATGAAATCAGTGGGTGAAGTGATGGCAATTGGTCGTAGTCAACAAGAATCTTTGCAGAAAGCAATACGCGGATTAGAAATAGGAGTAATGGGGCTAGATTCTAAAATTGATTTAGATCACCCTAAAGCGTTCAGTATTATTGTATATGAATTAAAAAATGCTAGTAGTCATCGAATATGGTACATAGCCGATGCTTTTCGCTACGGTATATCTTTAGAACAAATTTTTCATTTAACTAATATCGACCGTTGGTTTTTGGTTCAAATTCAAGAATTAGTACAATTAGAGAATGATGTAATATCTGCAGGTATATCATCTCTTGATAAAAAGAGGTTATATTGTCTTAAAAAGAAAGGGTTTTCTGATGCAAGATTGGGGCAATTGACAGGGGTATCAGAAAATAAAATTCGTACATTAAGATTTATATATGATATACATCCTGTGTATAAACATGTAGATGCATGTGCGGCAGAATTTTCTACTAATACTTCTTATATGTATTCTACTTACGATGGTGAATGTGAATTTCAGTTTAACCAAACAAATAAAACTATAATGATATTAGGAGGTGGACCCAATCGTATTGGTCAGGGTATTGAATTTGATTATTGCTGCGTTCATGCAGCAATAACATTACGTGAAAGCGGATATCATGTAATTATGGTGAATTGCAACCCTGAAACTGTATCCACTGATTATGATATATCGGATATTCTTTATTTTGAACCAATTACATTAGAAGATATCTTAGAAATTATACGTATAAATAAACCAATAGGTGTGATTGTTCAATATGGAGGTCAAACTCCATTAAAATTAGTTAAAGAAATGGAAGCAGCTGGAATATCTATTATAGGCACGAGTCCGGACGCAATTGACCAAGCTGAAAACAGAGAACGATTTCAACGATCAATAAAATGTTTAGGCTTACAACAACCAGATAACGCTACCGTTATATCTATACAATCAGCTTTAAAAAAAGCTAAAAATATAGGGTACCCCATAGTAGTTAGGCCTTCTTATGTTTTGGGAGGTAGGGCTATGGAAATAGTATATAATGAAAAAGAATTATTATTCTATTTTAAAAATGCTATAAAAGTATCTAATAATGCACCAGTTTTGTTAGATAGTTTTTTAGAAAATGCGATAGAAGTAGACGTAGATGCAATTTGTGATGGGGAACAGGTATTTATCGGGGGAATTATGGAGCATATTGAGTACGCAGGAATACATTCCGGAGATTCAGCGTGTTCTTTGCCAGCTCATACGTTAAGCAAAAATATTCAGGACAAAATACGTTATCAAGTAAAGGAACTAGCATTTAAATTTAATATAAAAGGTTTGGTAAATATACAATTTGCAATACAAAAAGATGAAATTTATATAATTGAGATTAATCCAAGAGCATCACGTACAGTTCCTTTTGTATCTAAAGCCACTGGTATAGCGTTAGCAAAAATTGGAACCCGAGTAATGATTGGACAATCTTTATTTGATCAAGGTATTTTGAAAGAAGTAATTCCTCCTTATTTTTCGGTGAAGGAGGTAGTATTACCATTTAACAAATTTATCGACATGAATCCAAAGTTAGGACCAGAAATGAGATCTACTGGAGAAGTAATGGGCATTGGACGTACTTTTGAAGAAGCATTTGCGAAAGCAACATTAAGTAGTCAGTTTTATATGAAAAAACATGGTGATGTATTGTTATCATTATCTAATAAAGATATGGATAAAGCAGTGGATTTAGTTACTAAATTTATTAAAAATGGTTTTATGTTGGATGTTACATATGAAACAGCGAAAATACTAAAAAGTGTTGGTCTTGTTTCTCAGATGATTAGACCAGTGCATATAACTCATTCATATATTTACAAAAAAATTAAGAATGGTGGATATAGTTATATCGTTGATACTACTTTAACAGACAATATTAGTAATGATTATGCTACATTGTTGTGCCGAATCGCATTGCAACATAATGTTTATTATATTACTACAATAAATGGAAGTTTTGCTGCAGCTATGTCATTAGCTATTGATACTACAGAACATGTGGTATCAATTCAAGACATGCATTCTAAAATAGTACATTAAAACTTATACTGGTATTTACAGAATTACACTTTGTATTTTTCAGTGATTATAGATTTTATTAAAAAGTGTTTTTTAATTTGATAAACATGTTGGGTATTGTGTCTAAATGATTATTAGCTTAATTGCTGCGTTAACTACAAATCATATAATTGGAAAAAAAAATGTTATTCCTTGGTACTTACCTGTAGATATTAAGTGGTTTAAGTATCATACTTTATATAAGCCAATTATTATGGGACGAAAAACATTTGAGTCTATAGGCAAGAAACCATTATTAAATAGATTAAATATTGTTTTAAGTCGTAATTTATTAAATAATTATAATGGTGTTTTTGTAGTAGAAAATATAGATGCAGCTTTATCTTTAATACAGGATGCATATGAAGTCATGGTAATTGGAGGAAGCGAAATATACAATGTTTTTTTACCTTATGCGCAACGCTTATATTTAACATATATTCATAACATGGTTGAAATTGATGGCGATATTTTGTTTCCTGATTATAATATAAGAGAATGGAAATCTATTTTTAATAGATTTTATAAAGTTAAAGAGGGTTGTTTTTGTTATTTGCATTTTTCTATTTTAGAACGCTGCTAATAACGATTATTGTGGTTAATAATGAAAATTATTATTAATGAAACCAATATTTCAAGCAATAGATTATTTTTAAAAGAGTAATAATTAAAATATGGTGCCTAATTTATTTTAATTCGTATAGAATATGTACAAATAGCCATCAAATTTGATTATGTTTTAAGCTAAGTAGATGGGCCACAAGGTATGCGTACAATTTTTTTGTCTTCCCATCGCAACAAAGTCAAAGCCCCTCCCCAACAACAACCAGAATCTAATCCATAAATACCATCTGGTATTTTTATTTCTCCTAAAGATGCCCAATGACCAAAAATTATATTATATGTGGGATCTACTAACTTGTTTAAAGAAAACCACGGATATATATTTTTTGGGGCATCTTTAGGAGCTCCTTTGTATTTTAAATCTAATTGACCATTTAAATAAATATAACGCATTCGTGTGAATACATTAATGTTGTCTTGTATTTGTTTTAATTTATTATTATGTATCCGATATATATCAGATATATTGTCATGTATGTCTGTTTTAAAAAGCAGAAAATAATGGTCGCTAACTAAAATTTCTTCTATTTCTTGGGCATATTTTTTAGCATTGTTAATATTCCAATTAGGACTAATGCCTGCGTGGGTCATTAATATTTTTTTATTTTCATCTATATACAACACAGGTTGATGACGCAACCAATTAATTAATTCTTCTAGATCTGGCGCATTGAATATAGCATCAAAATAATCTTTACGTTTTCTACCATTTATTCCAAAATATGTTTTTAACAAATGTAACTCATGATTACCTAACACTATGGAAGCACTTTTTTTAAATGCATAGATTAAACGTAATACCTCTAATGAATTTGGCCCTCTGGCGATTAAATCTCCGGTAAAATGTAGAGTATCAACATTAGGATCAAAGCATACACGATCTAGTATAGTTTGTAAGTGTGTGTAACATCCGTGGACATCTCCGATAAAATAAGTAGACATATTTGGGTTATTATAGATTTTTTTTTACAATAAAAATTGATCAAATACATATATATCATGATATTTAAAATATTATGCATTAAGTATAAACTTTCCTTTTTTAGGAAAGGACTATTTGTACAATAGAAATATGTTTTATAACATATGAAATATGCTTCTCTTAGTAAAGAATTTTTTTATTACATTAGAAACTAATTTAGTTTAAATATTTTGTGTGTTAAAAAAGAGTTTTTGTATCATTATGATATTTACTTACAATATTGTTTAAACAAGCATACCATAATTTAATAAATATATAATAATTTAATAAAAATAGATGTATAACATTTTTTCAGTGAAAATACAATTATAAAATAATGATATCAGTTATAGTGAAAACATCATATGAGTAAGGTTTATTCGTTATTTAACATATTTGCTAATATACAGTATTGATTAATAGTAATGTTTTCTGCTCGCAATGCTGGATTTATTCCTTTTTGTGTTATTTCTGTTTCATTAAAAAATGTAGATAAGCTGTTGCGAAGAGTTTTTCGTCTTTGGCTAAAAGCTAATTTTGTCAGCGAAGATAGTTGTCTAATATTAACTATTGGATAGGGAGTATTTGTATGGGGAAGTAGACGCATTACCATAGATTCTACTTTTGGGATAGGAAAGAAAGAAGTTGCTGGTATTGTTAATAATGGAACAACTTTGCAATGATATTGTGTTATTATGCTTAGTCTTCCGTATTCTTTGTTATTAGGATTTGCATAAAGTCGTGTGGCTACTTCTTTCTGAAACATAAAATGCATATCGTAAATTACATTAGTGTATCGGAATAAATATATGATTAATTCTGTGGCTATATTGTAGGGTAAATTTCCTATTAATCGTAGTTTTTGACCAACTTGATGTGATAAATTAAAAAAATTTGTTGTCATTATATCTTGATGAAGAATATTAATTTTTTTATTAAAAACTTGAACTAATCGTTTGACTAAGTTTAAATCACGTTCTATTAATATTAAAGAATCGAGACCTACAGTATTTAGAATTTGTTGAGTTAAAGCACCTAATCCGGGTCCAATTTCTAGTATTTTTTGATGTTTTTTAGGATTAATAGTTTTAACAATAGTATCAATAACATTTTGGTCTTTAAGGAATACTTGGCTCCATTTTTTTTTTATAAGATGATTTTTATAGTATATTTTTTTCATAAAGATGATTCATCATTTTAATTGCAACTGTAATCGCCATAATCATACTATCAGGTAGCGCTGTTCCTTTTCCAGATAGTTCAAGAGCAGTACCATGATCTACAGAGGTTCTAATGAAAGGCAATCCTAAAGTAATATTTACTGATTGACCAAATCCAGAATATTTTAAAACAGGTAAACCTTGATCATGATACATAGCTAATATTACATCTGCATGTTGAATATATTTTTTCTGAAATATTGTATCAGCCGACAAAGGACCTATTAGTTCACAATCAACGGTTTTCTTTAAAATATTTAAAGCAGGTATAATAATGTTGATTTCTTCTTGTCCTATATAGCCAGATTCTCCAGAATGTGGATTTAAACCGCATATATAAATTTTAGGGTGTAAAACACCAAAGTATTTTTTTAATCCTTGCGCGAGAATAGAAATAGTATCGCAAAGAGATTTTTGAGTAATCATTTTTGGAACAGATAATATAGGTATATGGGTAGTGGCTAAAGCAACACGTAATTTGCTATTGCTTAGCATCATTACAGTTGTTTTGCATTTGTTAATTTGAGATAAAAATTCGGTGTGCCCACTGAATGCTATGTTGCCTCTATTAAGAATAGCTTTATGTATAGGACCGGTCACTAATGCTGAAAATTCCCCATTTAAACATCCTTGTGATGCTCTTTTTAAAGTATCAATAACATAATTATTATTATCAATATTCAATTGACCAGGTACAGTTTTTTGTGGAAGTAACATTTTTAATATAGATAATTCTCCGGGCATACAAGGAGATGTTATTTTTTTAGCATGATAAGAACGCAATCTTAAAGGCAAATTTATTTGCTTTGCTCTATCTAATAGCAAATTAGGATCTGCACACACAACCAACTCTACAGGCCATTCTTTTTGTGCGCTCATAATAATTACGTCAGGACCGATTCCAGCTGGTTCTCCTGTAGTAACTACAATGCGTCGAGATAGTTTATTTTTTATCATTTTAGTCAATGATCTTAATATATGATTCAGATCGTAATTCTTGAATCCAATTTTTTATAATTTCATCAAATTTTTTATTTAATAAATATAAATAAGCACGTTCATACATTATTTCATTGTATTCTAATATTGATATATCTATTAATTGAATTAAACGCCATCCGCAAGAGGTATATACTGGTATGCTAATTTCATTTCTTTTTAAAGAACTCAAAACTTTTCGGACTGATGGCTCAAAATCGTCTAAATCCTTGCATATTGTATTGTTTTCGTAATGATCAAAACAAATATCTTTTGATTTTTTTTTAATCATCATGCCAAACTCAGTATTACTTTTTTCCATGCGTTCTTTAATTTGTAATAGTTGTTCAACTATGTTTGAATTTTCACATGAATTTTTTATACTAAATATTTTTGCTGTAACTTTAGTTACAGGCAGCATAATTTGTTTAGAACGTATATCTTGTATTTCTACAATATGTATGCCTTCGTAAGATGTAATTGGTCCGATAACATCACCTTTGTTTATTGTTTGTAAATGTTTATCAAAAATAATCGGCATGTCTTTCCATGAAATCCATTCTGTTTCGTGCGCTTTAATTATTTGAATAATATTTTTATTAGAATATGTGCGTATGAGCTCTGTAATATTATTTTTATTAAATTCTTTTTTTTTAATTAATAATCTTGCAAAATATTCTATTTTATTTATTTGGTTTTGAGTAGGTTGTATTGGTAATGCAAATATAATATGCTTTAACTTAAATTGTTTATTCAAATCAATAATGTTTGACTTTTTGGTAATTTTATTTATCTCATTTGTCAATATATGAGCGCGATCATGCAAAACATGATCACAGATTTGTTTTTTAAGCATGTTCTGATATTGTTGGAAGTAAAATTTTTCGTAACTTAAGCCAATGTTATATAGGTATGAACGAAACTGATCGAATGTCATATCATATAAATTTAAAATACAATTAATCATTTGATTAAGTTGATTGTAGTTAATGTTGATTTCTTGTTGATCAGAAATCTGGAAAATGAGATTATCTATGATTAATTGATCTAAGATTTTTTGATAGTATGAAATATCTTGTAATATATTGTCATTAGTATTCAAGATGTTATCTTGAATCGTATAAATATTATTTCTGATATCGCTATCTAATATGATATTGTGATTCACTAATGCTACGATTTTATCGACTGTTTTTAATGCCCCAAGAACAATATTTGTTTTTAACGTAAATATTAGAATTAAAATTTTCCAAAATTTCATATTATTAACAATATTATAAGTACGAATCTGATTTCATGTGATATTTAAGGTTAAAGTGTGTGTTGATATGGAAAAACTCCTATGTTCAGCATCTTATATGGGTTTGCTTTAAAATCTGATGTAGAGTTATATATTTTGATATCTAATCGTATTTTATTGTCATATGTATTACGGTTTAATCGTTTGTTCCAATCAATCATTTTTCGCTCACAAGATACATTAATCCCCCAACATGACTTATAATACTGTATTCCTATTGTTTGATCAATGAGTTGATTAGTTTTTATATTATGGTAATGCGAGCAATTTATTTTCCAATTATCAATTAAAGGATAACAAGCGAGCACTCCTAATTGAGCAATTGTGTTGTGGTATATTGATTCTTTAATATCTGGTAGTATTTTTTCAAGGTATTGTTTGTTGGTATATCTATAATGTGTTTGTAAAACTTGATTGTCTTTACCTGTATATTCCAATATTATAGTTCCAAATGATAATGTACGATGTTGCATATCATATTGCGTTTCGGTGTTCATATGCCAATAATCATTGATATTCCAATGACTTATTCCTGAAAATAATATGATATTAGGAGTTTTGTATATGTATTTAGATATTTTTATATATTTGGAATTAAGTTGTCTCAAATCAAAAATTTGACCTATAGATGCATAAAATAATTCGTTTTTTTTCTTAAAGCATCGTATAGTTATATCCCCCGTAATTTGATTAACAGGTAAAATACGATCCAATCCACTATATGTAGTGTCATGAAATAAATTTTTATGATCTATATGAATCATATCAGTATCGTAGATACCGATGTTTTCTTGAAAACGATATGGTACATATAAATATTGTAATTTTGGTTCTAAGAAACGTTTATATTTTTTTGAAATATGTGTGTTTTTTTTTAGAATCATCTTGCTATTAATTTTTAATTGCGGGATGACACGATTAACTACATTTTGTAAATGATGGTCCAGATACTGTGTTTTGTTATAATGATTTATATTTTTTTGTCGATAATGTGTTATTTTTAATTTGGCTTCAGCATTAAAATAGCCATAACAATTATTTATTGAGACATCTAAAGTTGGTTCTGTGTGTATTCTGATTGTTTTTGGATAATGATTATTTACAGGTATAAATTGGGTTACTTGATTAAATAATTTTAAATTCAATGGTTTATGTTTGATGTGATCATAATATGAATTTAATTCTAGTTGGAACGATTCGTTGTAATTACAATAATTTTTAATTGCCGTAATATTAACATTCGTGATACCAAAATAATATAAATTAGCGTTCCAATTTTTATCACTATAATTGCATAGTATTTTTTGGTTCATACAATTATTATTAGAATGCGCATATGTTGGTATATTGATATGTTCAATATAATTATTGGAGCCTGTAGTTGAGATGTAATTAGAATTAAAATGCCATTTTCTATTCATAATACCATTATGTTTCCAATATAATTGCCAATATCTGTTATGATAATTGTTAGAAAATTTTTTATTGTATATTTTATTATTTCCTATGAGATCTAAAATTAATAATCCAGTTCCTGGTTTAATTGAGTAACGTATTTCTGTTTCTAATTTTGTTCCTAGGTTAGATGTGTAACATGGAGAGATGCTGCCCGAGTAGTGTTTTGAGAAATTAATAGGGCAAGGTATTTTAAAAATTAATCCATGTTTGCTACTGTATTTAATATTAGGTATGTAGTCTCCTAAGACATTATTTTGATATAAAGATAATGATAAATAAGGACTATAGAATATTGGTATTTTTTTTATTTTAAGGCAAGCATTCCATACATCTATGTTATGTTTATGATGATCATAAAGCATTTCCGATCCTGTTATGTTCCAATAATTTTTATTTGAAACACAAGAAGTACATGTTCCTTTCTTGACTATAGTATAGCGATTTTTTCCTCTTTGCATTATAGAATTTGCTGTTCCATGAATAGAAGGTTCTAAGAAACGATATGTGCCTTCATGAATATCTATATTTTTATTATAAAAATTAATCCAAGCGTGGGATCCAGTTAATATAATATAGTTGTTGTTATAGTGAACATGACCACAAGCATATAACGTATTGTATAATAATTCGTTTTTTTCGTTAAGTGATATTATTAATTTGTCGGACATGAAAATGTTGTTATCCTGCTTCATGTTGACAGATCCAGAAAACTGAATTTTATTAGGATAATAAATATCTAGTGCATCGGATGACATATAGATGGGTTGATCAATAGAGACGAGATTGTTGATTATAGGAATTTGCAGACAATTGGATGCATGAGCCAAAAGATAAAATTGAGTATAAAATATTATAAAAATTGAATTAATGATAGTGTTTTTTAAAAAAAACTTAATAATCATTGATTAAACTATTTTGACGCATGTTGCCCAAAAAGAATGTGAACTCTTTATGATTGGATAAATAAGTATATTATATAATATATTTATTACTGAGTAATATTTTATTATTTAAATATTATTTTTTTAAATATTTTATTTACAAATTAATAAGTAGTGCGCGCTTACATAAAAACCCAAAATTACAAATATATATATTTGTAATTTTGGGTTTTTATGTTTTATATCTACGTAGATATTTAGTTCATTTAAATGCGGAAATCATACTAACACGTGTTTTTTAGAGCAATATGTAAATTCAAATTATTTTTGTAATTTTTGCTGATTCATATACGCCTGTTTTTAGTATTCAATATTAATTTCTAATAATAGACTTCATATATTAGGATATTTATATATATCATTTTTACTCAAATGATATAAAAATTAAAAACAGATAATAGTCAATATCCATCATTTTAAATTATATTTATATTCTTGTATTTACATATAATACAAGAATATACGAATATTTGATTCGTATTATTTATAGTATATTTCCTAATAATTTCGATACAATTTTTTTAATTATTTTAATCCATACTATTGTGAAATTTTTTCATACACATACATTCCAATACGTTTATATTTTTTATTATTGTAATTTATTTTAAATATGATGGCTGGTTATTTTCATATTTTTTAATAGCAGCATCGTATTGTAAAGTTAAACTAATATTGTCTATTTTATTAAGCATACAACGTCTATGGAAAGCATTTATTTTAAAAAAATACTTTTTTTTATTATGTGTATAAATAATTTGTTCGCGTAAATTCACAGTCAAAGATATACCTTTTTTTTGTGTTGAGATTTCTTTAAACAAATCATTTATTTTTAATTCTGATAAAGTTATAAGCAATAAGCGATTATTAAAACTATTTTTATGAAAAATATCCGCAAAACTTGGAGCTATGATAACTTTGAATCCATAATCCATGAGCGCCCATACCGCATGTTCTCGAGAAGATCCGCATCCAAAATTTCTTTGGGTTAGTAAAATGCTAGCATGTTTATAATGCGGATCGTTTAACACAAAATTTGGATTTAATATTTTAGGTGTATTTTCAAGAAAGCGCCAATTAAAAAATAAGTGTGATCCAAAATCAGAGCGAGTGGTAGCTTTTAAAAATTGTTTTGGGATTATAGTATCAGTATCGATATTAGAAATATCAAGCGGTAAAACTATACCAGTATGTTGAATAAATTGCATCATATGTATGTATATGTCCTATATATCATTTAAATTTTCGAATATCCACAAAGCGTCCAGCAATGGCAGCGGCCGCTGCCATTGCTGGACTTACTAAATGAGTGCGACTCCCGCGCCCTTGGCGACCCTCAAAGTTCCGGTTGCTAGTAGAAGCACACCGCTCACCTGCTTCGAGTCTATCATTGTTCATAGCTAGACACATAGAACAACCAGGTAAACGCCATTCGAATCCTGCTTGTATGAAGATCTTGTTTAATCCTTCTTTTTCTGCTTGATTTTTTACTAGCTTAGATCCGGGTACTACAATTGCTTGTATATTTTTGGAAATATGATGTCCCTTAATTGTTTGTGCTGCTACACGTAAATCTTCAATACGCGAGTTAGTGCATGACCCTATAAACACTTTATCAATAGAAACGTCTGTTAAATAAGTATTAGATTGAAGTTGCATGTAAATTAAAGCGCGTTCAGCAGAATTGCGTTCTATAGGGTCTATAAAAGATTCTAGAGATGGAATCGGTTGATCAATAGAGATAACTTGACTAGGATTAGTTCCCCAGGTTACTTGTGGATTAACATTAGATACGTCAAAATCAAATTTTTTATCGAAGTGAGCATCGTGGTCAGAATATAAAGTTTTCCAATATAATAATGCTTGTTCCCAATTCTTTCCGGTTGGAGAAAATTTACGGTTTTTTAAATAATCATAAGTAGTTCTATCTGGTGCTATTAAAGCAGAAGTTGCTCCCATTTCAATAGCCATGTTGCACAGGGTCATGCGTTCTTCCATGCTTAAGAGAGTGATAATAGGCCCACAAAACTCTACTACATGACCGGATCCTCCCCCATGTCCAATTTTCCCAATAATTGCTAAGATTATATCTTTAGCTGTAATTCGAGGAGCGATAATCCCTGAAAGGTTAATTTGCATTGATTTATATCGAATTTGTTGTAAAGTTTGTGTTGCTAATACATGTTCTATCTCTGATGTTCCTATCCCAAAAGCTAAAGCACCAAAAGCTCCATGAGTAGCAGTATGAGAATCTCCACACACGATAGTCATACCGGGTAATGTGATACCTTGCTCTGGCGCTAAAACATGAACTATTCCTTGATAAGGATGATTTAAACCAAATAACGTAATTCCAAAATCTTTACAATTTTTTGTTAATTTATCTAATTGCTCTTTAGCCATATTTCCAGAATCATTAATATTTTTTGTTGTAGTGGAGACATTATGATCCATAGTAGCAAATGTTTTATTTGGTTGTCTAACTATACGTTTTCTTAGACGTAGTGCTTCAAAAGCTTGGGGCGATGTGACTTCATGCAATAAATGTCTATCAATATATAATATTGGAACATCATCTTTATTTTCATAAACTATATGTGCATCGTATAACTTTTGGTATAAGGATTTTCCCATATTATTTTTCTCTTTCGTTTTTAATTAACGCAGCTATAATATCACCCATTTCATTAGTACTTATGCTTTTTTCGTATTTTTTTGCTATATCAATGGTTCGATATCCTAACATTAATGCTTGAGCAACTGCTTTTTCAATTTCAATTGCAATAAAATTTAATTTTAAACTATATCTAAATAATAACGCAACAGAGAGAATATGCGCGATAGGATTAGCGATATTTTTGCCTGCAATATTCGGAGCTGATCCTCCGGCAGGTTCATACAAACCAAAATTGTGTTCATTAATACTAGCAGAAGGCAGCATACCAATGGATCCGCTTATCATGGCGCATTCATCAGATAGAATGTCCCCAAATAAATTTGGACATAGAATAATGTCAAATTTAGAAGGATTATTTATTAATTGCATGCTAGCATTATCAATATATAAGTGTTCTAATTCAACATCTGGATAATTTTTTGAAAGATGTGATACCACTTCTCTCCATAACATAGAAGTCTGCAATACGTTAGCTTTGTCTACAGAAGACACACGTTTACGCCTTTTTTGAGCTAATTTAAAAGCAATGTTGGCAATACGTTCTATTTCAAAGCGATGATAAATTGCAGTATCAAAAGCATATTCATTTAAACCTGCGCCTGAACGTCCTTGTGGTTTACCAAAATAAATACCTCCGATTAACTCACGTACGAATACAATATCAATTCCATTTGGAATCATGTTTATATTTAAAGGAGATAATTCTTTTAATGCATCAGAAAGATGTATAGGTCTTAAATTAGCAAATAAATTAAAGTGTTTGCGTAAAGCTAATAGAGCTCCCTGTTCTGGTCTTTCTGATCCTTTTAAATGCGCCCACTGTGGCCCTCCTACTGCTCCAAACAATATAGCATCCGATTGTTCGCAATATTTTAAAGTACTATTCGGAAAAGGAGTACCTTCACTATTAATTGCATCTCCTCCTATTTTATGTTCTGTGGTAATAATATTGATTTGAAATTGTTTTTTTATTGCATTTAAAATTTTATAAACTTGTCTTGTAGTTTCCGGTCCGATACCATCCCCTGGTAATACTGCAATACGATAGTTATTATTCATAAGTATTTAGGTTTTCCAAATTACTGGTTATTTTTTTTTATATATTTGCGTTGGATTATCACTTGTTTCGCGCGCCAAATATTATTTAAAACATGAATCATGGCTTTTACTGAAGATTCTATTACATCTGTATCTAATCCAACTCCATGAAAATTGCGTCCTTCATACGATACAACAATATCCACTTGCCCTAACGCTTTACGACCATGTCCTTTTGCATTCAGTTGATATCTCTCTAAATTTATAGCCAACTTAGAAATGTGAGTTAACGCTTCATAAATTGCGTCTATTGGCCCATTACCACTCGCCGAATGAGTGCATGTGTTGTTTCCACAATATAATTTTACTGAAGCATGAGCAATTCCAGAAGAGCTAGAATCTACATGAAAACATTTTAATCTGAAGAATTCTGATTGTTCTTGTTGATTATTAATGAATGCTAATGCCTCTAGATCATAATCAAATACTTGTCCCTTTTTATCTGCTAATTCTAAAAAAACATCATATAATTTATCCATGTCATAATCACTTTCTTGATAACCCATTGTTTTCATATGATGTTTTACTGCCGCTCTTCCAGATCGAGATGTAAGATTTAATTTAACATCTTTTAAACCAATAGTTTCAGGGGTCATAATTTCATAATTTTTTCTATTTTTTAATATACCATCTTGATGAATACCTGCAGAATGAGAGAAAGCATTGGAGCCAACTATTGCTTTATTAGCTGGAATGGGGATATTACACAATTGACTTACTACTTGACTAGCTCTATAAATTTCTTGACAACGAACATTAGTGTGTACGTTTAGCAAATCTTCTCGTACTTTGATGGCCATAATTATTTCTTCCAGGGCAGTATTTCCCGCTCGCTCACCAATACCATTTATAGTCCCTTCAATTTGACGAGCTCCTGCCTGTATAGCTGAAATAGAATTACCAACTGCCATTCCTAAATCATCATGACAATGAACAGAAATGATAGCTTTATCAATAATAGGGACACGATTATATAAAGAAGTAATAATTTGTCCAAACTGATATGGAGTAGTGTAGCCCACTGTATCAGGAATATTAATTGTACTTGCTCCGGATTGGATAGCAATTTCAACAATACGACATAAATTATCTATATCGGTGCGTCCAGCGTCTTCGCAAGAAAACTCTATGTCATCAGTGTATTTTCTTGCATAACGTATTGCATGAACAGTCATGTCTATAATTTGATCAAAGTTTTTTTTCAATTTAGATTGAATATGTACGTTTGAAGTGGGTAAAAATATATGAATACGAAAATTTTTTGCAACTTTTAACGCTTCAGCTGCAACGTCAATATCGTTATCAATACATCTAGCTAAGGCGCATACTAAACTATTTTTTATTTGTTGAGCTATTGTATGAACCGATTCAAAATCTCCTGGCGAAGATACCGGAAATCCAACTTCCATAATATCTACCCCTAATCGTTCTAAAGCAAAAGCAATTTGTAATTTTTCCTTTACGTTTAAACTTGCTTGTAAAGCCTGTTCACCGTCCCGTAAAGTTGTATCGAAAATAATGACTTTTTGACTCATGATCATTTACATCTCATGAATGTTAGGATGGATATGTATATAATATTTTAATTAATGGCATGCTAATTGTGAATCAATAATATCAGATTTAAATAATAATTTATTACATTAAATTTAATTAAAGTCTATTAAATATCGTTTGTCAACTATTAATACTATTAGAAGTAAAATGTTAACATAATAGCGCTATAATATTTTTTAAGATTATTTTTTGTGTTATCATTATTGACGATGATAAAGTTTTTGTGAATTTTTTAGATTGTAAACGTGCAATTTTATGTTTTGAATATAAAGTATGAAATATATTCCAATTGCAGTTTATATAAACACCTAGTACTATGAAACATAAAAAGTCGTATGTCTAGTAGTTTTTTATTATTATATACATGCTCTATATTGACTGTAGTCATAAAAGCGTATTGCTAAATGAAGCGATACAATCATTGAATATTAATGCAGCAGGCATATACATTGACGGAACGTTTGGTTCAGGAGGTCATTCTAAATTAATTTTATCTCAATTAAATAAACAAGGTCGTTTGTTAGCAATAGATAAAGATTTATTAGCTATAAAAATTGGAAAGAGCATTGCTGAACAAGATGATAGATTTACTATAATACATAGTTCATTTTCTAAAATGATCAAATATGTTAAAAGCATAGGACTGATTGGATCAGTGGATGGTATTTTATTGGATTTAGGGATCAGTACATTTCAGATAAATGATTGTAGCAGAGGATTTTCGTTCATGCAAGATGGCCTACTAGATATGCGGATGGATATTAGTGGTGGAATATCTGCTGCTGAATGGTTATCGAAGGCATCTCAGGAAAATATTACTTGGGTTTTAAAAACTTTTGGAGAAGAACGATTCGCAAAAAATATTGCTAAAGTTATAGTATCTAAAAGACGATACACGCCCATTATGCGCTCGATTGTTTTGTCTAAATTAATCTGTGACGCTATTCCTCATCGCAATATGAATAAGCATCCTGCAACTAAAAGTTTTTTAGCAATTAGAATGTATATTAATAATGAACTAGAGGAAATAGCGCAAGTGTTAAAAGATGCATTGGGCATATTGTCTCCACGAGGCAGATTGGTAGTAATTAGTTTTAATTCTTTAGAAGATCGATTGGTAAAATACTTCATTCGTGAAAATAGTTGTGTTTTGTCTATTCCTCCTAAGCTTCCGTTAACAAATAATCAAATATTTAGTAAATATCAAAATAAGTGTCAATTAAAAAATATAGGAAAATTAATGCCTTCAAAACAAGAAATTAAAAAAAATATACGTGCTCGTAGTGCGATATTACGTTGCGCTGAAAAATTGGCTATCTAAATATGATGGAAAAGAAACAATATAATCTGGTTAGTATTATTTATGACGATTTATATTTATATGGTAAGTGGCAATTGCTGTTATTATTGTTAGTATTAACATCAGCCATGTTGGTTGTGCTAGTAACTTATAAAACTAGATCTATGATTATAGATCGCGAAAAACTTGTATTGAAAAAAAACAATTTAGATACCGAATGGAGAAGTTTAATTCTTGAAGAAAAAATATTATCTCACCATAATCGTATTGAACGTATCGCCATAGATAAATTACAAATGCATTACGCGGAACTCACTCAAGATAATACATTGTACTAATCTATAAAAATTTGTTTATGTGATAAATACAAATATTATTAAAAAATGGTTATAGATCATCATCTGATGACACAATTTATGTTATATGAAGTTTAAACCCTACAATTTTCAAATAATTTTAAATAGCAAACGTTTTAATTTATTGTGTAGTTGTATTTTTTTTGTATTAATTATTTTGCTATTAAGATTAGCTTTTTTGCAAATTATTTATTCTGATCAGTTAATTAATGAAGGTAACATGCGTTCGTTACGCGTGCAAAGCACACTCTCTACTCGGGGTATTATTACTGATAGAATGGGGCAACTATTGGCAATTAGTATACCATCTGATTCGGTTTGGGTTGATCCTCAAGAAATTATCAAGAATGGTGGTATTGCTGCTGATATACGTCGTTGGACGGAATTATCTGAAATATTATCTATATCATCAGATAAATTATCCTCTCTCATTAATAATCATACTACAGATCATTTTGTGTATTTAGCACGACAAATTGACCCTGCTATTTCTAAATACGTTAGTCAACTTAAGTTACCAGGAGTATATTTGCAACAAGGATCAAAAAGATATTACCCCGCTGGGTGTGCAACTGCTCATTTGGTAGGAGTAACAGATGTAGATAGCCAAGGGATTGAAGGAATAGAAAAAAGTTTTGATGCTTGGTTGACTGGGCAGCCTACAACACGAGCAATACGAAAAGATAGATTTGGTCGAACAATTGAAGAAATTACTTTGAGTGACGGTCAATCTTCTCAAAATATTATTCTTAGTATCGACGAACGTCTGCAACATTTAGCATACCGTGAATTAAATAATGCTGTACATATGAATAAAGCAGAATCTGGCAGTATAGTATTGATAGATATCAATACCGGAGAAATTCTAGCTATGACAAACAGCCCATCATATAATCCGAACAACTTTTTGTCCATTGTTAATAAGTCTGTTATGCGTAATCGTGCTATTACTGATGCATTTGAACCAGGTTCTACAGTGAAACCTATTGTGATTATGGCCGCATTAAAACATAAGATAATCACAAAAGACACTATTATGAATACATCACCTTATATACTCAATGGACATCAAATTAAGGATGTACTATATCGTAGAAAACTGACTATTAGAGAGATATTACAAAAGTCTAGTAATGTTGGTGTTTCTAAATTAGCATTGGCTATGCCTGCAACAGTTTTAGTCAATACATATTCAAATTTTGGAATGGGTAAATCAACAAATATAGGCTTAGTGGGAGAAAGTAACGGGATATATCCATATAATCGATGTTGGTCAGACATAGAACGCGCCACCTTTTCTTATGGATATGGCTTAATGATTACTCCGTTACAATTAGCTAAAGTTTATGCTACTATTGGTGGAATGGGAATATCCCGGCCACTTTCTATTATACGGGTTGATTCTTCCTCGGTATTAGGAAATCAAGTTTTTCCAAGACCTTTAGTGCGAACTGTTTTAGACATGATGGAAAATGTGTCATCGCCAAGTGGTGGTTGTCAATCTGCAATTAAAGGATATAGGGTTGCCGTAAAAACTGGTACTGTTAAGATAGTCGGATCACATGGGAAATATATTAATAAGTATATTGCATGCACCGCTGGAGTAGCTCCAGCGAGTAATCCTAGATTTGCTTTAGCAGTAGTAATAAATGATCCTAAAAATGGTCATTATTACGGAAGTATGGTATCTGCGCCAGTTTTTAGTGCAGTGATGGGTAATGCATTAAAAATAATGAATGTAGTGCCAGATTTTTTACAATAATTTTATAAGTAATCAAGTCTCTTTGAGAAAAAAATATGTGTGATTCACGTAATTTATATAAATTATTTGCTCCATATGTTTTTAATAATCCTGCTAATCTTGAATTGACGGGGATGGAATTGGATAGTCGTAACATTGTATTAGGAAATGTATTTGTAGCAGTTAAAGGTTCTAAGGCTGATGGCAGATCATATATTGACTGTGCGATCAAAAAGGGAGCTTCGGGAGTTTTATTAGAATCTTGGAACGACATAACGATATCTAAAAAATATAATTATCATTTAAATAAAATACCTTTGGTTTATGTTAATGATTTACCACGGTATTTGTCCGATATAGCAGGTAGTTTTTATAATCATCCGTCACGTTTTTTGAATTTAATTGGTGTTACTGGCACCAATGGAAAAACTACTATAACGCATTTATTAGCTCGTTGGGTCCAACTACTAGGAGAAAAAAGTGCTGTGATGGGCACTTTAGGTAACGGAATGTTAAATAATATGTGTTTGTCTCATAATACAACATGTTCTTCCATTGATGCTCAAAAAATATTAGCTCAGTTTGTTAAAAATAAAATTAAGTTTGTTGCTATGGAGGTGTCATCACATGGATTAAATCAATATCGTGTGGATGCTTTATATTTTAAAGCAGCTATATTTACTAATTTAAGTCACGATCACTTAGATTACCACGGTGACGTGATGCAATACTCTATGTCTAAATGGCGGTTATTTGATGAATTATGTGTAGAAAAATATATAATTAATGCCGATGACCCCATTGGTTGTCGATGGTTATATTATTTGCCTCAAGCGATCGCAGTGACAATAACAAGCAATTTACCATGTTTTTGGAAAGGCAAATGGATACGTGTGGTTAAGGCCGATTATCATATTCATGGTGTAAATATAATTTTTGATTCAAGTTGGGGACATGGAGTAATTCATAGTCAATTATTAGGAGAATTCAACGTTAGCAATTTATTATTAGCCTTAGGTACGTTGTTAGTATTAGGGTATCCTCTATCATTATTGGTACATACGTCATCTCAACTACAACCGGTAGCTGGTAGAATGGAAGTATTTCGTTCTCATGGATATCCTACGGTTATAGTAGATTATGCACATACTCCGGATGCATTAGAAAAAGTTCTAATTTCAATTAGACGGCTTTATTGTTATGGTCAATTATGGTGTGTTTTTGGTTGCGGAGGCGACAGAGATCCAAGTAAACGTGCTTTAATGGGCTGTATTGTAAGCCGGTATGCTGATTGTATAATTATTACCAATGATAATCCGCGCATGGAAGAACCACAATCGATTATAAATGATATTATTTGCGGCATAACATACCCAAAAAAAATTATTAAAGTTATTAAAAATCGTTACTGTGCGATACAGACCGCTATTTTAAAGGCATCTTTAGAAGATGTAGTATTAATTTCTGGGAAAGGTCACGAAAAATACCAAATTATCGGAAATAATCGCATATATCATTCTGATCAAGATATAGTAGAAAATTTTTTAAAGAACAATGTATTATGATTCCGTTTAGTTTGCATGAAATAGCGCCAGTTTTAAACGCTAAATACATTGGTATGGATTTAATTATTCATGCGATTACTATCAACTCAAATATTATTTATAAACAATGTATGTTCATAGCGTTAATAGGTAAACGTTTTGATGGTCATGATTTTACCAGTCAAGCAATTGTTGCTGGCGCTCAAGCATTGCTAGTAAATCATCATGTATTGTTAGATGTTCCTCAATTGATAGTTCCTGATACTCGTTGTGCTTTAATAATGTTAGCACATTGGGTACGCCAAAAAGCATCAGCAAAAGTTATTGCTATCACTGGATCAAGCGGCAAAACATCAGTAAAAGAAATGACCGCCTCTATATTAAAAGGATGTGGGCATACAATAGCAACACAAGGTAATTTTAATAATATGGTTGGAGTACCAATTACTTTATTACGTTTAACAAAAAAAAATAGTTTTGCGATTATCGAATTAGGAGCAAGTTCTCCTGGAGAACTTGCTCAATTAAGTAAAGTAGTCGCTGCTAATGTAGCTTTAGTAAATAATGTTTATCCTGCACATTTATCAGGTTTCAAATCATTAGCTAAAATAGGAAAAGAGAAAGGGGAAATTTTTTCTGAATTAGATTTAAACGGAAAAGGTATTATAAATGCTGACAGTCATGCTTTGTCTTTGTGGCGTAAATCATTGAAGGGAAAATCTATGTGGTTTTTTTCTTTACGTACTAGCGTAGGCATAGATTTTTTTGCAAGTAACATTATTCCCGAAAAAAATGGAACACGGTTTATTTTACATACTCCATATGGAACTTCTCCAGTGGTTTTATCAATGTTAGGAACACATAATGTGGCTAATGCTTTAGCTGCTAGCGCTCTTGCATTTTCTGTAGGAGCAGATTTATCAGAGGTAGTTTATGGATTAGAAAATATAAAAACCTTACCTGGTAGATTATTTCCAATTATTTTAGGTGAAGGCAAATTATTATTAGATGATACTTATAATGCAAACGTTGGTTCTATGATATCTGCTATTCATGTGCTAACTACAATGCCAGGTTATCGTATATTGGTGGTCAGTGATATGTTAGAATTAGGAAAACATAAATCAATCAAATATCATTGTTATATTGGGAAATTAATCTCAACGACAAATATCAATAAAATTCTTACCATAGGTAGCGTTAGTTATTGCATTTCTAAAATATGCGGAAAAGGAAAACATTTTCGAAATAAAAATAAATTAATCATTTATATCAAGCAAATGTTGTCTACCCATAATTCAATTAGTGTGTTAGTGAAAGGATCACGCGGTTTTAAAATGGAGCAAATAATAGATGCTATTCGAGATGGATCAACATGTTATTTTGGCTAACAGAAAATGTATTAGTACTATATTCATTCAGATTTAATATTGTTTATCATTTAGCTTTCAGAGCTATTATTAGTTTTTTATCAGCATTGTTTATTTCTTTAGGGATAGGTCATTATGTAATTACGTGGTTTCATAATTTGTGTTTTTTTCAAATAGTGCGTTGTGATGGACCAAAATCACATACTCAAAAACAAAGTACACCTACTATGGGTGGAATTGTAATGATTCTGTCGATTGCCATATCAGTAATTATGTGCGCTGATTTATCAAATATATATGTATGGTATGTATCGTTTATACTAATAACATACGGAATATTGGGTTTAATTGACGACCTGTTAAAAATTAAAAGGAAAAGTTCTTCGGGTTTGAGTGTGTTGCATAAATATTTTTGGCAATCATTAATTGCTTTAACGTTAGTTATTGTTATCTTTATGTCAGATCGTAGTTCTACATCTACACAATTAATAGTGCCGTTTTTTAAAAATTTTATGCCGCAATTGGGTATCTGGTATATTGTTCTAGCATATTTTGTTGTTGTCGGGACAAGTAATTCAGTGAATTTATCTGATGGTTTAGATGGGTTAGCGATTATGCCTGTAATATTCATTTCAGCTGGATTGGCTATAGTTGCGTGGATGAGTAATGATATTTATTTTGCTAGTTATCTAAATATTCCTTATATTTGTTTTTCTGGAGAATTAATAATTATATGTTCTGCTATTATCGGGGCTGGTCTTGGATTTTTATGGTTTAACACTTATCCGGCTCAGATATTTATGGGTGATGTAGGTTCTTTATCACTTGGAGGTACACTTGGGATAATTGCGGTGTTGTTACGTCAAGAATGTTTATTATTAATTATGGGCGGTATGTTTGTAATAGAAACTTTATCTGTGATCTTACAAATAATTTATTTTAAATTATTTAGACAACGGATATTTAAAATGGCACCAATTCATCATCATTTTGAACTAAAAGGTTGTCCAGAACCTCGTATTATAGTGCGATTTTGGATTATATCTTTAATGTTAGTTTTTGTGGGATTAATTTCTTTAAAGATGCGGCAGTAAAAGTATGTATAATTACCGAGGATCGCGAGTTGTAATTATCGGTTTGGGGATTACGGGTTTATCTTGTGTTAATTTTTTTTTAGATCGTGGTGTAATACCAAAAGTAATAGATACTCGTATATATCCTCCGGGAATAAAAAAATTACCTCACGTTGTACAGTGTTGTTTGGGCTCATTTAATGATATATGGTTATTGAGTGCTACGTTGATTGTAGTTAGTCCTGGAGTGCGGTTAGATCATCCAATTTTAATTGAAGCTTTAAAATTAGGAATAGAAATTATTGGTGATATTGAATTATTTGCACGTGAAGCAACTGCACCGATAATAGCTATTACTGGATCTAATGGAAAAAGTACAGTAACCCAATTGGTTTCCAGAGTAGCTAGGGGGTTTGGATGGCGTGTTGGTGTAGCAGGCAACATAGGTGTGCCTGCGCTTTCTTTACTAAATAAATCGTATCAACTATATATACTGGAGATTTCAAGTTTTCAATTAGATACAACCTATAGTTTACGTGCAATAGCAGCTGTAATTTTAAATGTTAGTGAAGATCATATGGATCATTATTCTGGTGGATTAAAGCAATATTGGTTTTCTAAGCAAAGGATTTATAAAAATGCTAAAATTTGTGTGATGAATGCTTCAGATACTTTAACAACACCTATATATAACGATTATGATCATTGTATAAGTTTTGGTGAAAACGAAGATTCTGCAGATTATTATCTGAAATATTATAAAGGACATACTTGGATAGTTGCATACAATGAATATGTGCTTAATTGTTCTAAAATGAGAATTAATAATCGTATTAATTATATAAATGCATTATCTGCTTTAGCATTGTCGGATATCGTCAAGATTCCTCGCTCTGTTTCTTTAAAAGTATTGTGCCAATTTTCTGGTTTAACGCATCGTTGTCAATTGATTTATAAAAATCATGGAGTGAGTTGGATTAATGATTCCAAAGCTACTAATGTCAATGCTACTAAAGAAGCGATCAATAATTTAACGTTATCCGGTACGTTACATTTAATATTAGGAGGTGATGGTAAATTAGCTGATTTTTCTTCTTTAAAACATTTGATTAAACAACATGAGATACACCTGTATTGTTTTGGAAAAGATGGATTATTATTGACGACATTAGGATTTAGTGATGTTATTTTTACAAATACAATGATTCAAGCAATGCGTATTATTAATCGTCGTATAAAATCGAAGGATATAGTTTTATTATCTCCGGCTTGTTCTAGTTTAGATCAATTTAAATCATTTGAAATGCGTGGACTGGTATTTACTTGTTTTGCGCGAGAATTTGGATAATGAGGATCTTTAAAACAAAAATTATTAATCAGCCATTAAAATTGGGTAAAAAAAAATCATCAAATATTAATATATTATATGATCGTATATTTTTTTGGTTAATGTTGGGATTAATTGGCATTGGGTTTGTTATCATTAGTTCAGGATCAATACCTACTGGCATGCGATTAGCGAACGATCCATGTTATTTTATAAAACGCGTCATTGTTTATTACAGCGTGACATTTTTATTATCTGTAATTATTTTAAAAATACCCATAATAGTTTGGCAGAATTATAGTGTTATTATGTTGCTATGTAGCTATATAATGTTGGTAACTGCATTAATCTTAAATAATTCTACTAATGGGGCATCGCGTTGGATAATGTGGGGTGCGTTATGTATTCAGCCTGCGGAATTATCAAAATTATCTTTTATTTGCTATCTCGCTAACTATTTAGAACGTAAATCAAAAGAAGTACGCACCAAATTTTGGAGTATATGCAAACCCATAGTAATAATGATTATATTAGCTGTATTATTATTAGCGCAACCTGATTTTGGTAGCATTATTATTCTTTTTATTACTACTTTGTCTATATTATTTCTTTTTGGCGCTAAGTTATATCAATTAATATTGATTTTTGTATGCAATATATTTTTAATTATACCTTTAATTGTGATTAAACCTTATCGCATACAACGTATACTTACTTTTTGGGATCCATGGAAAGATCCGTTTGGCAATGGTTATCAATTAACTCAATCATTAATAGCTTTTGGCCGTGGAAAATGCTTTGGAGAAGGACTAGGAAATTCTGTGTTGAAATTAGAATATTTACCTGAAGCTCATACTGATTTTATTTTTTCTATTCTTGCGGAAGAATTAGGATATTTTGGAGCAATTTTAGTGTTGTTTATGTTATTTATAATTGTGCTTCGCGCCATGATTATTGGTCATCGTGCCTTGAGTGTTAATCACAGATTTTCCGGTATTTTAGCCTGTTCTATTAGCATGTGGTTTGGATTGCAAATTTTTATTAATATAGGTACTGTTAGCGGGATATTACCCACAAAAGGATTAACATTGCCATTTATTAGTTATGGAGGATCTAGTTTTTTGATTACAGTAATGGCAAGCATGCAGTTGTTAAGAATAGATTTCGAGACACGTTTATCTAAAAATCAAGCTTTTTTGAAGCGCACGAAAAAATGAATCAAAAAAAGAAAATTATGATTGTAGCGGGTGGTAGCGGGGGGCATGTGTTTCCGGGATTGTCGGTGGCTAATTATTTAATCAATCATGGGTATCAAGTTGTTTGGCTAGGTACTGCAGATCGCATTGAATCGAGGTTAGTTCCTCAATACGGCATCGATATTAAATTTATTCATATTAACAGGTGGAATGGTGAAAAATTAAATGTTAAGTGTATTATGCCGCTATTTATTTGTTTAGCAATATATCAAGCACGAAAAATTATAAAATATTGGAAACCTGATATAGTGTTAGGAATGGGTGGATATGTTTCCGGGCCCGGTGGATTAGCAGCATGGATATGCGGTATTCCTTTAATAATACATGAGCAAAATAGAATTATCGGTTTAACTAATCGGTATTTATCAATTTTTTCTAAAAAAGTATTGCAAGGATTTCCTGGTACTTTTCCCAATGCTAAAATGGTGGGAAACCCAATACGACGCGCAATATTAGCTGTGCCAAATCCATCTAGACGATGGAAAGGTCGTGTTGGTCCTATTCGCGTTTTAGTGATTGGAGGCAGCCAAGGCGCGCACATATTAAATAAAGTCATCCCAAATATGGCTGAGAAATTGTCTAATAAATTAATCATATGGCACCAAGTTGGAGAACAAGATTTCAAAAAAGTAATATGGGCTTATCAAAAAATAAAACAAAGTTATCATAGAATTGTAAAATTTATTGATGATATAGCCCAAGCATATGCTTGGGCAGATATATTGATATCCCGTGCTGGAGCATTAACAGTAAGCGAGGTATCTGTTGTAGGATTACCAGCAATATTCGTACCTTTTGTACATCATAAAGATCGTCAGCAATATTGGAATGCCGTGCCGTTAGTGCAAGCAGGGGCAGCAAAGATTATTGAACAAAAAAATTTTACAAGTGATGCTGTTGGCGCAATGTTAGAATCTTGGGATCGAAAAACATTATGTAGTATGGCTCAACGCGCTAGAAGTATAGCTGCGCCTAATGCAACTCAACAAGTTTCTCAAGTAATAATTGAATACTTAAAAAAATAAATATATTAATAAATGCCATCTTGATAAATGGAAAAATATTGAAAGTATATTGAATAGATATGTCAAATATACTATTATCTGAGCCGATCAATGCTGTGCCAATGATGAATCGTATTAGACAAATACATTTTGTTGGTATAGGCGGAGCTGGCATGTGTGGAATTGCAGAAATATTGACACATGAAGGCTATTCTATCACTGGGTCTGATATTGTACATAATAGTACGACACGTCATTTATTTGAATTAGGGGTGAAAATCTATATTGGGCATAAATGTAGTAATATAAACAACGCTAATGTTGTTGTTGTATCTAACGCTATTCATCCAAATAACCCTGAAATCTTAGCTGCTAAACAAGCTCGTATTCCTGTTATTAAACGTGCGGAAATGTTATCCGAATTAATGAGATTTAGATATGGAATAGCTATTTCTGGAACGCATGGGAAAACCACTACTACTACAATGATAGCCAATATTTATACTGCAGCAGGATTAGATCCAACGTTTATAAATGGAGGTATAGTCAAATCAGAAGGTGTATATGCTCGACTTGGATATAGTCGTTATTTAATCGTAGAAGCAGATGAAAGTGATAATTCATTTTTGCATTTGCATCCTATGGTAGAGGTAATTACCAATATTGATACTGATCATATACATGAGTATCAAGGAAATTTTGAACATCTTAAAAAAGCATTTGTTAATTTTTTACACAATCTACCATTTTATGGGTATGCTATAGTGTGTATTGATGACCCAGTAATTTGTGAGATTTTACCCAAAATTAACAGGAAGATCATCACTTATGGTTTTAATAACAATGCTAATCTACATATTTTTAATTACCATCAACATATAGAAAAAAGTAGTTTTACCGTATTGCGTCCAAATCAAACAAAATTACAGGTTACTTTGAATGCCCCTGGTTGTCATAATGCACTGAATGCTACAGCTGCGATTGCAGTAGCAACTGAAGAAGGAATTAGTGATAAAATTATTCTCAAAACTATGTTGGATTTTCAGGGAACACATCGACGTTTTGAAAATTTAGGTTATTATTCTTTAAATAAAATAAATGGGCAAACAGGAGAAATTCTGTTAATAGATGATTATGGTCATCACCCGGCTGAGTTACACGCTACTATTACAACAATTCGAACCGGATGGCCTGATAGACGGTTGATTATGGTATTTCAACCTCATCGATATACGCGTATAAAAGAATTATATCATGATTTTGTTGATGTACTTTCTAATGTAGACATTCTTTTGATATTAAATGTTTATTCCGCCGGAGAATCACCTATTTTAGGAGCAGATAGTCAATCCTTATGTCATGCAATTCGTGAATTTGGTAAGATTAATCCAACATTTATATCAAATACGCAAATGTTATCCGGATCATTATCCCGATTCTTAAGAAATAACGATTTGCTCTTAATTCAAGGAGCTGGTACAATAGGAGAGGTTGTGCGTAGATTAATTATTAAAAACGGTTAACATAAACATATGAGAATTATGACTCTTAATGGTACGGCATGATAAAATGTGAGAATGAATAACACAATAATAAATTTTTAGGAAAATAAGAATACGCAGTAAAGAGTAGGTCTGTTTATTAATACAACTCAATTAGGATTAAGCACGCATAACCGAGTGATCATTAAGTATGTTTTGAAACAAAGGTATAAATTGCAGCATCAATTATTAGATTGGATACTAATATCTGTTGCTACAATTAGTATTGTTTGGAGTGCTTATAAAATAAGAGAATGGATTCATAATGTTTGTTGTAGCCCTGTATCTTATATGATAGTAACTGGAAAGCGGCATTATACCACTGACATTGATATTAATCAACTTATAGTAAAACTAGGAGTATTAGGTACATTTATAACACAAGATGTTAATATTATCCAAAAACAAATTGAAAGTTTGCCATGGATTCAACAAGTTAGTGTTAGGAAACAATGGCCAGACACATTAAAAGTTCATATAATAGAATATATTCCTTTAGCATACTGGAATGATTTGCAAACAATTAGTACAACAGGAATTATATTTAGAGTACCTAAGGAATATCGAGATAACGACAAAAAAGTAATGCCATCTTTGTATGGACCAGAAGGCAGCGAACGGATTGTATTAGCTAATTATTATGTGCTTAATGAGATATTAAAATCTATCAAATTTCAAATAAAATCAGTACAAATGGATACACGCTGCTCATGGCAACTGGTTTTACAAGATAATATCCATCTAAAATTAGGTAGAAATAATATAATCGGCCGATTATATTATTTCATTAAAATTTATCCTATTCTTATTCAAAAAATTAACGACCATAATACATGTATTGATTATATAGATTTACGTTATCGTTCAGGATGTGCTGTAAGATGGGGCTCACACTCGATCACTCCTGTGCTTTGTAGTAAATAGAATAAAAAATAAATAAAGGCAATCACAAATATGATCAAAGCTTCAGATAAAAAATTACTAGTAGGATTGGAAATTGGAACAGCTAAAGTCGCTACGATGGTAGGTGAAATTTTGCCTGATGGAATAGTAAATATTATTGGGTTAGGATATTGCCCGTCACGAGGCATGGACAAGGGAGGAGTGAACAATTTAGAATCAGTAATAAAATGTGTACAATATTCTATTAATCAAGCAGAGCTAATGGCAGGTTGTCAAATTTCATCTGTTTACCTTTCTTTATCTGGAAAGCATATTAGTTGCAAAAATGAAATAGGCATGGTACCTATTTCAGAAGAAGAAGTGACGCAGTCAGATGTGGATAATGTAGTACATATAGCTAAATCAGTTAGAGTTCGTGATGAACATCGAATATTACATGTAATCCCACAGGATTACTCTATTGATTATCAAGAAGGCATTAAAAATCCAGTTGGGTTATCTGGAGTTAGAATGCAAGCCAAAGTCCATTTAATTACTTGCCATAATGATATGGCTAAAAATATCGTCAAAGCAGTAGAGCGATGTGGATTACAAGTGGATCAATTGATATTTTCTGGATTGGCTTCAAGCCATGCTGTGTTAACAGAAGATGAACGTGAGTTAGGTGTTTGTGTTGTAGATCTTGGTGGTGGTACCATGGATATAGCAATATATACTGCTGGAGCTTTACGTCACACCAAGGTTATTCCATATGCTGGCAATGTCGTCTCTAGTGATATCGCCTATGCTTTTGGAACACCATTATCAGATGCAGAAATAATTAAAGTTCGTTATGGTTGTGCTTTAGAATCATTAGTTAGTAAAGGAGAAAATATTGAAGTTCCAAGCGTCGGAGGAAGACCACCTCGTATTTTGCAACGTCATATGTTGGCAGAAATCATTGAACCTCGATATATTGAATTAATGATGTTGGTTAATAAGGAGATTTTACAATTACAATCACAACTTCGTCAACTTAATATTAAACATCATCTTGCAGCAGGGATTGTATTAACAGGAGGTGCATCTCTTATAGATGGATTGTCATCTTGCGCGCAAAAAGTGTTTCATACGCAAGTTCGTATCGCATCTTCTATAAATACAAATGGGATAACAGATGATATAAAAAGACCTCATTATTCTACTGTTATTGGATTATTACATTATGGGAAAGAATCTCATTTGAATAATGAGGTAGATATAGAAAAAGGAATAACAATTAAAGGTTGGATAAGAAAAGTAAACAATTGGTTAAAAAAAGAATTTTAGTTGTTATGAATATAAAATATGCTGAATCCGTTAAAATTAATTTTTTAAAATAACTGAAGTAATATGGAGAAAACTATGTTTGAACCAATGGAATTAACTAGTGATGCAGTAATTAAAGTTGTTGGTATTGGCGGAGGTGGTAGTAATGCGGTTGAACATATGTTACGTGAGCGTATCGAAGGTGTAGATTTTTTTGCTGTTAATACTGATGCCCAAGCTTTAAGAAAAATGACAGTAGGTCAAACTATTCAAATTGGAAGTTCTATTACTAAAGGGTTAGGAGCTGGTGCTAATCCAGAAATTGGTCGTAATTCTGCAGAAGAAGATCGTGATGTATTGAGGGCTACTATAGAAGGCGCAGATATGGTATTTATTGCCGCAGGTATGGGTGGAGGCACAGGGACGGGTGCTGCCCCGATAATAGCAGAAGTGGCCAAAGATTTAGGCATTTTGACAGTAGCTGTAGTTACTAAACCTTTTAATTTTGAAGGAAAAAAACGTATGGCATTCGCTGAACAAGGAATTTCTGAATTATCTAAATATGTAGATTCATTAATAACAATTCCAAATGATAAGTTATTGAAAGTTTTAGGGCGTGGCGTGTCATTACTAGATGCTTTTAGTGCTGCTAATGACGTATTAAAAGGCGCCGTTCAAGGTATTGCGGAATTAATTACTCGACCGGGTTTAATGAATGTAGATTTCGCGGATGTACGCACAGTAATGTCAGAAATGGGATATGCTATGATGGGTGCTGGAGTAGGATGTGGTGATGATAGAGCAGAGGAAGCATCAGAACTAGCTATCGCTAGCCCTTTATTAGAAGATATTGATTTATCTGGAGCTCGCGGTGTTTTGGTGAATATCACTTCTGGTTTAGATTTAAGGCTGGATGAATTTGAAACTGTAGGAAATACTATACGCTCTTTTGCTTCTGACAACGCTACAGTAGTAATCGGAACTGCTTTAGATCCAGATATAAATAATGAACTACGTGTTACTGTAGTAGCAACAGGAATTGGCATCGATAAACGCTCAGATGTTATATTATCTAATACTAAAGAAGAAAAAAAGGCAATAAGAGATAGTCATTATCATAATCATGTCCCCCAAAGAGCATCTACATTTTTTAAAGAATCAAGACATACATCATCTAATACGGTAGATCATCAAAATACAACTCTTGATAAAGATGTAGATTATTTAGATATTCCTGCTTTTTTAAGAAAACAAGCAGACTAATTAGAAATAATAATGTAAATGGGTAATTTTTATAAAAATGCAATATACATATAGTGATTTACTAATGAAGTAAATAATACAATAATTGCATGAGATAATATAATGATAAAGCAACGAACATTAAAACGCGTTGTGCAAACTACTGGTGTAGGTTTACACACCGGTAAAGAAGTTACGTTAACTTTACGTCCTACTTCAGCAAATACTGGAATTATTTATCGTCGTACTGACTTACACCCTCCTGTAGATTTTCAAGTTAATGTTACATCAGTAGGAAACACTGTATTATGTACATGTTTAATTAATGAATATGGTGTTCAGATTCTTACTGTTGAACATTTAAGTGCTGCTCAAGCAGGATTGGGTATTGACAATATTATTATAGAACTCAACGCTCCTGAAGTTCCAATAATGGATGGCAGCGCTGGTCCTTTTGTATGTTTATTATTAGATGCTGGTATAGAAGAACTTAATAGTGCCAAAAAATTTCTTCGATTAAAACAAACAGTACGTGTTGAAGATGGAGAAAAATGGGCTGAATTAAGGCCTTTTGATGGCTTTACGCTTGATTTTACTATTGATTTTAATCATCCAGCTATTCATGTGGATACACAACATTGTTTTTTTAATTTTTCTTCAGCATCTTTTGTTCATAATATTAGTCGAGCGCGTACTTTTGGTTTTATGCGTGATATAAAAGATTTACAATCTCGCGGATTTGCTTTAGGAGGAAGTTTTGATTCTGCTATAATAATCGATGATTATCGTGTGCTTAATGAAGATGGTTTACGTTTTGATGATGAATTTGTTCGTCATAAAATGCTTGATGCTATTGGGGATTTATTTATGTGCGGACATAATCTTATTGGTTCTTTTATTGCTTTTAAATCGGGCCATACCCTAAACAATAAGTTATTAAAAACTGTTTTGTCATGCCAAGAAGCATGGGAATTTGCTACTTTTTCCAACGCATCTGATTTACCTTTAATATTCTAAGATCTACCGTGTTTTTGGATACAGAACATAATAATAATTATTCTAAATTTTATTATATAAATTTACTTAGATTTGTTTATAGAGATCATGTGTCGTGATCGAGATTCTATTTTGCATTAAATATATGTAACTTCATACTTATTCACATATTTTATTTATAGTGTTTTTAGATTAAAAAATATTGAAGATTACTTAGATATATATACAATGAATACTGTAGTAAAAAATTTAGATTGCAATGTATTTTCAATATTACTGAGTTTTTTAATCATTTAATATATCGTGTATTGTTACGATTATAATAAAGTGTTACATGCATATAACACTTTATTATAAAAATCAGAAAACTAATATTTTTGATATTGTAATTGCCTTGGTTTATATTTATAGAAATTTTGGATATCGTCAGATTAGGGTATTTTCTTGGTACACATCACGTATCTTTATATATTTGTATGATCACAATGGTAATTGTGATAATTGATTAGTAATTACTTTAAAAATTTTTAAATTTGTATACTATATCTTAGTCTTAGAACATTGGAGATATTCTAATCTACAATTAATAATAATATCATATTTGTAATATGTTTAAGGCAAGATATGCACATGAATTTTACATAAATAATGACTTATATTTATCATGTATTTTATTTCAATTTATTAGCATCTATTTTGATAAATTGTAAATTAGTGTCATTTTACAATTTTTATTAAAATTTTCCTTGCAGGCTTAAGTATTATGACCGGAAAATATGTAATTGTTGCATGTTATTCAAATAACGTGCTGCCATTGTAATGAGATATAAATTGTCATGCTAACACCATTTAAATTATTTACTAAAATTTTTAAAAATAGAAATGATCGCGTGTTACTTCGTATGAAGAAAGTGGTGGATGTGATAAATTATATAGAAAAAGATATACAAAAGTTAAATGATAATCAACTTTCTTCTAAAACGAATGAGTTTCGTGTATCGATTGAATCAGGTGTAAGCCTCGATCATTTATTACCACAAGCATTTGCTGTAGTACGCGAAGCTATTAAGAGAATATTTAATATACGTCTTTTTGATGTCCAATTATTGGGGGGAATAGTTCTTAACAGTCGATGTATTGCAGAAATGAAAACTGGAGAAGGAAAAACTTTAACTGCTACGTTACCTGCTTATCTGAATGCATTAAGTGGGCAAGGAGTACATATCGTTACAGTTAATAATTATTTAGCACATAGAGATGCAGTAAATAATAAACCGTTATTTGAATTTTTGGGATTAACTGTTGGAATTAATTTACCGGGACTATCAGCATCCATGAAACGTGCAGCGTATACAGCAGATATTACCTACGGCACAAACAATGAATATGGGTTCGATTATTTACGTGATAATATGGTTTTTGTCCCAGAGGAACGGGTGCAACGAGGATTACATTATGCGTTAATAGATGAAGTAGATTCTATTTTAATTGATGAAGCTCGTACCCCATTAGTTATTTCTGGGCCATCAGATGATACTTCTTTACTATATGTAAAGATCAACAAATTGGTCTTTAGCATAATTCAAAAAAATAAAAGAAATATAGATAATTTACAAAAAGAAGAGTATTTCACAGTTGATGAGAAATCCAGACAAGTTATACTTACCGAGAATGGATTAGTATTAATAGAGCAATTATTAATTAAGTCTGGAATCATGAACCAAGGTGAATCATTGTACTCATCAGATAATATTATATTGATGCATCATGTTAATGCAGCATTTCGTGCTCATATTTTATTTGCGTGTGAAGTGGATTACCTTGTTAAAAATGGTGAAATACTTATTATTGATGAACACACAGGACGAGTTATGCCTGGTCGGCGATGGTCGGATGGATTGCACCAAGCAATAGAAGCTAAGGAACATGTAACGATTCAAAATGAAAATCAAACATTAGCTTCAATTACATTTCAAAATTATTTTCGTTTATATGAAAAATTATCCGGTATGACAGGTACTGCTAGTACTGAAGCGTTTGAATTTCAATCTATCTATAAATTAGATACTATCGTTATACCGACCAATCGTCCTATGATTCGTAATGATTTTCCAGATATAATTTATATGACGGAACACGAAAAGATTGAAGCTATCATTAATGATATTAAAGATTGTGTTAAGCGAAACCAGCCAGTGCTAGTGGGAACTATATCAATTGATAAATCTGAAATGATTTCTCATGCTTTAAATCAGATTGGAATTATGCATAAGGTTTTAAATGCTAAATTTCATGCTGCAGAAGCAGATATTATAGCACAAGCAGGATATCCTGGTGCAGTAACTATTGCTACAAATATGGCTGGTCGCGGCACTGACATTATATTAGGGGGGAATTGGCGGTCAGAAGTTACTGCGTTGCATAAATCAAATACATGTAAGATTTTAAAAATTAAATCTGATTGGAAAAAACGTCATAATGCGGTATTAAAATCTGGAGGGTTACATGTTATTGGTACTGAACGGCATGAATCTCGTCGTATCGATAATCAATTGCGTGGACGATCTGGCCGACAAGGGGATATAGGTTCATCTAGATTTTATCTATCAATGGAAGATTCATTAATACGTATTTTTGCTTCTAATAGATTAGTGAACATGATGAAAAAATTAGGAATGAAATCAGGAGAATCAATTGAACATCCATGGATTACTAAAGCTATTGCTCATGCTCAAAAAAAAGTAGAAAATCGTAATTTTGATATTAGAAAACAATTATTGGAATATGATGATGTAGCTAATGATCAGCGTCGTGTTATTTATGAACAACGCGATAAACTATTAAATATATCAGATATCAGTGACGTTATTAAAAATATTCGTTATGATGTTGTTGATAAATTATTTAATATTTACATTCCTCTAGAAATTATAGAAAATAAAAAGGATGTCATAAAATTAGAAGAATGTTTGAAAAATGATTTTTGTTTAGATTTACCTCTTCTAAAATGGATAGAAGTAGAGCCTATATTATATGAGGAAAAAGAAATATTACGTCAACGTATATTAGAAAATATGACACAGAAATATGAACATACCAGAAAAATAATTGGAATAGACATTATGTGTTCTTTTGAAAAAGAAATTATGTTGAGAACGTTTGATGTACTGTGGAAAGAGCATTTAGCGTCAATGGATTACTTACGGCAAGGAATTCATTTGAGAGGATATGCACAAAAAGATCCGAAGCAGGAATATAAAAGAGAATCATTCTCTATGTTTACTAAAATGTTAGATCATTTAAAATATGAAGTAATAAGCGAAGTGAGTAAATTAGTAATAGAATTGTTCAATAAAAAAGAATCTATTTTAAATGCAACTAATAAATATAATAATTTTCAATCTATAAATACACAAGTAATGAATACTAAACTAGTATCGATAGATCATTTTTTAAGTCAACATACATTAACCAAGAATAAAATAGTGAGTCGCAATGATGCTTGTCCTTGTGGATCCAATAAGAAATTTAAAGAATGTCATGGTAAAATTGTAAATAAACGTCATTAATACACATAAAATGTTTTAATTTAACATTGTTTAGTCAGCTATATAGTAAATATAAGGTTTATATTGTTTTTTAATTATCATATTCAACTCGAATCTATAAGAAATAAATGTTTGTAATACGTATATATATATATATATATAATAGTAGTGTTTATAACTATAATTTATATGAACGTTGTTGTGTTATTTATGACAAATAATTTTCATATGTTGTGTGATAAAATATAAATAAAGTATAATCTTGAGTTTTATTTTATTTACTAAAAATAGTGTTTTTAGTAATTATTGTTTTCCTTAAGATAATATTGATGTAAATCATAAATATATCGTGTCATTCCATCAATACTTTTGTTGTTTTCAATAATGCTATCAGCATAGTCTAATCTAGACTGGCGGGATACTTGCGATAATAAAATATTTTCAGCGTATTGTTTGCTTATTTTATCTCTACTGATAATTCGCTTTAACTGAATATCAACGTGCACATCCATCATTAGTATATGATCTGCATATTTTTGTAAATTATTTTCTATTAGCAATGGCGCAACCCATAAAATATAAGATGATCGATTGGATAATATATTTATTGTTTTTTGTGTTTCTTTTCTAATAAGCGGATGCAGCAATTGTTCAAGCCATTCTTTGTCTTTAGGATTGAAAAAAATATTTTTTTTTAACATGGATCTATTTAATGATCCATTAGAAAATAAAATGGTGGGCCCAAAATATTTGGTTATCATGCGTAAAGCAATGCTGCCAGGTTGTGTGATTTTTTTAGAAATCACATCAGCATCTATTACCGATACTTTCTTTGATAAATTAGAAAATTTTTTAGCAACAACACTTTTTCCAGAACAAATACCACCGGTAAGCGCAACAATATAAGACATAATTTTGTGTGTGTTATTAAATAAAAAATGTTTTTATGAAATGTTGTTCTAAAATTATAGAATTAAATTAATATTAAAAATATTTAAAACGATGGCACCTTGCTTTTATAGCAAATAGTATTGTTTTTATAAACATCCAAATAATACTGTTTACTTTCTTAATATTTTAATCATCAATAAAACTGATTGATAATCTTATTACATAATTAAAAAATTTTCTATAATTCATGATGGTTCTTTATTAAAACATTCTAATAACGCTTATTGTTAATAACCCTGTATATATATCAATAATTATTACACATAAATAATTATATAACTAATCCGAGTTAATTTGTGAGAATATACACATATATATCATAAATGTTTGTGATAATAAACATTTATGATATATATGTGTATATTCTATCTAAATAGAATATAATAATTGTTTTTCAAGAATAATTATAAATTCATTGTGTGTTTAACGACATTAGAGGAATTATATAAAAATAATGAAATTTAAAAAAAATATTGATATGAATTGCTTTTAATATATATAAACAGGAGCAAATATATGTCAACAAAATCGCCAAGCAGTCGTAGACGTTCTTCTTTGAATGTATTAATAATTGCTGGAGTTACACCATATCAACGAAAACCTAATGAAGAATATATGAGTTCTAATCAACTTTTACATTTTAAACGTATCCTTAAAACATGGAAAAATCAACTCAAAAAAGATTTAGGATTTTCTGCGTTATGCGCGCAAGATCAGGCATCTATCAATTTTCCAGATCCAGTAGATAGAGCAGTACAAGAAGAAGAATTCAACATTAAATTACGCAATCAGGATAGAGAATATAAACTTGTTGAAAAAATTGAAAAAACCTTAAAAAAAATAGATACAAATGAATTTGGATTTTGTGCTTCATGTGATGTAGAAATTGGTATCCGAAGATTAGAGGCTCGCCCAACAGCTGATTTATGCATTGATTGTAAAACTTTAGAAGAAATTAAAGAAAAACAAATGACCGGATAGATTCTTAATAAAATTAAATTCATATGCCCGCGTTATATGATATAACTCTAGAAAATTAGTTTTTGAATGCTGTAGATATTGATTTTTATCATGGCTATTGATTTATTTTCGATTTTTTGCGATTTGTTTTACATCATAAACGCTATTTATGTGAATATTTGTCTGATGTTTTAAATCTTGATACCATTTAATATTTTTTGTATAAAAACGAAAGGATCGATAATTCGATAATTGGCTGGAATATATAATAAAATGGAACGAGTTTGGGTAGGTATTGGTAGTAATATGTTAAATCCACAACAACAAGTGGATCGTGCAATCTGGTCTATTTCTAAGCTTCCAATGACTAGACTTGTAAATTTTTCCTCTTATTATCGTAGTCTACCATTAGGAGATAAAAATCAGCCCGATTTTCTAAATGCAATAATAATATTAGATACTAATTTATCTCCAAAATCATTATTAAGTCATATGCAATATATCGAACGAAAACAAGGACGTATACGATCACTTAATTCTCTTATATGGCAGCCACGTACATTAGATTTAGATATTTTATTATTTGGAAAATATTTTATATATACTCCTGAATTGACAATACCACATCATGGCATGCTTAATCGAGAATTTGTGCTTTATCCATTGATGGCATTAGACAATAATTTAATTTTTCCTGATGGGAGAGTTATAACAGATATCGTTAAAACCGTACCTAAAAATGGTTTAGATTTTTGGAAGGAATAATACAGATTGATTAACACACATCAACCATACATACATAAACTGTTGTATGTGTTGTGTTTATTTTGATAACAAATTAGACGGTATATATTTAATTAAGATTAAATGGAATGATATTGATAGTATGGCAGTATTGATATATGCGTGTCGTTTGTTTAATGCGGTAGATATATTGATACAACTGTTAAAAATTTAATCAAATAACATATTTTCTATTATCGTTTTTTGTTACTGTAATTTAAAAAAATAATATTAAAATATGTTGTTATTATGGATAAACAGCTAATTATCGCTATAATTTATAGAAATTTATGCGGTTTTATAAAAATTTTTGTTTTTATTACTCAAAGTGATTAATGAAAATGTTTATAATTAATACATATAATAATTTTTTGATATTATTTATAGTATAAATATATTTGTTATATAATATATAACAAATATATTTAATGTTTATACATAAGTGTTGTATTTATAAAACGCATTAAAATATTTTATTTTTTAATTCAAATATATTTAACGAAAATTTTATGATCACAAAAAAATTATTTGATGATTAATTGCTATATACTTAAATACATAAATATGTACATTTTACAGTATATGAATTTATTGATAATAAAAATGTATACTTATCAATACATTTGGCATATATAATAATTTATAATTTTTAAAATTAATCAATGTTCATTATCCTAATGAAGATTGCAGTGTTTTTGTTGTTTATTGATAAATGCGAATAGCTGTTGATTATATATATATATTATAGTTGCATTGAGATATATTGGGCATTAGTAATTAGTCAAACAGGAGGTTTATCCTATCCTCATAGAGTTCTTAATATTATTAATTAAAAAATTAAAATTTGTGCAATTGTATTAGTTACATGATGTTACTATTGAATTTGAAAGTTATTCCGATTATATTTGGTAATTTAAGTGTTTGTTATATTTTCAAATTTGATAATTTTTCTATTTTAAGTATTAATGGAGAAAAGTTTAGTTTTAAGTATTATAAAAATCCATTTTAATTACACCATGAATATAACATCATGTCATGTATGATGCGGGGTAATCAAAGTATCATTATTTATTTATATCAGTTTAATAATTTTATATAAATTTTGTTGTTGATAAGATCTGATTAAGTAAGAGCAAAATATCAGTAATGTCTTTATTTTGAATTGTAATGAAAGGAATCTTTATACTATAAAGACAGGAATATAAAGATAAGAGTTATAGATTAATTCATACAACACCAGTAAGAGTTTTTTAAAACTCAAAGAGAGGAGTATTGTATCTCTTCCAGTTATAAACTGATATATTCTACACCCAAATAAATATAAATAGATATTATTTATTTGGGTGTAGAATATATTTGAAATATATTGATTAGATATGTATATTTCATTCATAAAAATTTAATTTAAGATCGTGCACATTATTTTCTGTAGTATGTTAATGTTGTTTGCTATTTATCAAAGAATAGAGTTTTTTAAATTTAAACCCCATGTATATTGTTATTATGTTTAATTAAATTATAAAAATACTCTTTTAATTTGACACGTCAATACTTGATGATACTCTTTAAATTATAAACACTTTTTTTGTTGTTAATTGTGTTATGTATTAATAATGGCAAAAAACTTCATGATTATATATATTTTTTTTGTGGACAAGAATTTGCATTCTGAACGTATAAATATTTAAGTTATAAGCAATATGTTTATTTATATTGGTATGCTTTTAATAGAAACTAGCTTCATTATATACCCTATAAGTAGCAACAGAATATACAGTAATAAAGTATTATTTGTAAGCTCATTTGTTTGTTTGAAAATTTTAAAGAATCATATGAAATTTATTATATTTGTTTTTTTATATTAGGCAAATCAGTAATTGACCCATTATGAATAGATGCTGCTAATGCTATTGATTCATATAAGGTTGGATGAGCATGAATGGTTAAAGTAATATCTTCTACATCACATCCCATTTCAATGGCTAATGCGATTTCTCCTAATATTTCACTAGCATTCGTGCCTAATATTGATCCCCCAATAATTCTGTTCGTTTTTTTATTAAAAACTAATTTGGTTATGCCTTCTTTACAATCTTCAGTAATTGCTCGACCTGAAGCCATCCACGGGAAAAGCGCAACTTCATAATCTATATTTTTATCTTGAGCATCTTTTTCCGTATATCCAACCCACGCTATTTCTGGGTCAGTATATATAATGGATGGGATTATTATTGGATCAAAACAACGTTTTTTACCAGAAATAACTTCCGCAGCTACATGTCCTTCATGAATACTTTTATGGGCTAGCATTGGATATCCAATAATATCTCCAATAGCAAAAATGTGTTGTACATTAGTACGCATCTGCTTATCTACAGGAATAAACCCATATTTATTTACCTTTACTCCCGCACGTTCAAGATTCAACATGTTGCCATTTGGAGCGCGACCAATTGCTACTAATAATGCATCATAACGTTGAGTATTTTTTAATAAAGTTTGTTTATTTTCCATAGTTGCATAAATACCATCTTTCTTTGCTTCTACTATGTTAACTGTAGTGTTTAAAATTAAATTAATATTTTTGCTAATTATTTTAGTAAAAATATTAGTGATATCTTCATCTAAGATTGGCATAATTCGATGACACATTTCTACTATATCAATTTCTGATCCGAAAGCATGATATATTGCTGCCATTTCTAAGCCTATAGCCCCTGAACCTATAATTAGTAAACGCTCAGGTATTGATTGTAAAGATAGAGCATCAGTTGAATTCCAAATTCGCTGATCATTAGGAATACATGGTAGCGACACAGTATGTGATCCTGCTGCTATAATAGCGTAATTGAATGCTATTTCTAAAGTCATTTCTTTATTTTCAACTTGAATAGTATGATTATCAATAAATTTACCAACCCCATCAATTACTTTAACGTTTCGCGTTTTTGCCATAGCGCTCAAACTATTTGACAATTGATCAATAATTTTATTCTTCCAAGAGCGCGTTTTATCAAGATCAATATGTGTTTCTCCTGAAAAAATACCATATTTATTTAATTTCTTGTTTGTTTCAATTAGTTTGGCAATATATAACAATGTTTTGGAAGGAATACAACCAACGTTAAGACACACTCCACCTAAATCAGGAAAACGCTCTACTATTGTAGTATCCATACCTAAATCAGCGCAGCGAAAAGCCGCAGAATAACCTCCTGGTCCCGCACCTAAAACAAGAATTTGAGTTTTTATTTTTATATGCATAAGTATAGTGTCCTCAATTTTTGATTAAAACTATTGATTATAGTATCTAATTTGATAGAAATACATATTTCTATATGTATAGAATTTTATGTATAGTATGGATATTATCATATCATACTTCAATTTAATCGATATTATCTTTAACCATAAAAGCATGACAAGACAATTTTTAAAAAGTGAAATTTTTGAATTTATTCTTATGTAATTAGTCAATTTACATAGATAATAGTCTTGTGTCAGCAATTATTTGATTAATAAGTGTCATAAATCGAGCGCCATCAGCTCCATCAATAACACGATGATCATATGATAATGATAAAGGCAGCATTAAGCGTGGAGTAAATTCTTTTCCGGTCCACACTGGTTTCATAAAAGATTTAGACATTCCTAAAATAGCTACTTCTGGAACATTGACAATTGGAGTAAACGCTGTACCGCCGATACCCCCCAAATTAGATATAGTAAAACTTCCTCCTTGCATATTAGCGGGAGTCAATTGATTCCCAGTACGAGCTTTCTTTGAAAGCTCTTCCAATTCCTGTGATAACAAAATAATGCCCTTCATATTTACATCATGGAGAACGGGTACTAATAAACCTTTAGGAGTATCTACTGCTATACCAATATTAATATATTTTTTTAAAATTAGTGTTTGACCGTCTTGAGATAAAGAACTATTGAATCGCGGCAACTCTTCTAATGCTTTTGCAACTGCTTTCATAACAAAAACTAAAAGTGTAATTTTGCAATTTATTTTTTTCTTTTTAATGTCAATGTTTTGCTGTTTTCTAAAACTCTCTAAATCGGTAATATCAGCTTCATCAAATTGCGTTACATGCGGAAGCATGATCCAATTTCTTTGTAAATTTGCGCCAGAATTTTTTTGTATTTTGCTTAACATTACGGTTGTAATATCGCCAAATTTACTGAAATCTATCTTCGGCCAAGATAATATGGGTAGTAATTGATTGGATTGCATAGATGACATACGGTTTGTATAATACATTGAGATGTCATTTATATAATTTTGAATATCTTCTTTTAAGATACGTCCCTTACGACCACTACCTTTTACTTTTGATAAATTTATTCCGAATGTACGAGCCATATGACGTACTAACGGCGTAGCATGTATTGTAACATCATGATGTACATCGTTACATATTGCTCCTTTTCTGTTATCATTGTGTGTTACAACATCAGGAGAAGGAACAATATTTTTTTTATCATTAACATTAATAGTAAAAGTATTAGTTTGATTTTGCGTATCAAGTAGCAAAATCAAAGATCCTGTATGTACTTTATCTCCAACATGGACATAAATTTTAGTAACAATACCAGAACAGGAAGATGGTATTTCCATAGATGATTTATCACCTTCAATTATAATAAGCGGCTGATTAGCATTAATATTATCTCCTATTTTTACCATTACTTCCGTAACTTCTAATTCATCCTCTCCAATATTTGGTATATTAATTTTGATTGCCATCGTGTTACCTCTTATATTAGGCGTGGATTAATTGTGTCGGGGTCAATATCAAAAATCTTGATAGCACTTAGAACAACATCGGCGCGAATATGGCCTTTTTTGACTAATTGGGCTAATGCAGCAGTAACCACATAACCTGTATTTACTTCAAAATGATGTCGTAAATTTTTTCGACTATCGGAACGACCAAATCCATCTGTGCCTAATACAAAAAAATGATGACCTGGAATAAAACATCTAATTTGTTCTGCAAACAATTTCATATAATCAGTAGCAGCTACAGTGGGAAAATCATTCAATATGGTAGTAATATACGGTATTTTGGGTATATCCATGGGATGTAGCATATTCCAGCGTTCGCAGTCTTGCCCATTCCTTGCTAATTCAGTAAAAGAGGTAACACTGTATACATCAGAACTGACGTTATATTCTTGAGATAATATTTTAGCTGCTTCACGAACAAAACGTAAAATAGCGCCAGAGCCCATCAATTGAATTTTGCCATTTTTTCCCGATAAAGATTCTAACTTATAAATTCCTTTTCTAATACCTTCTTCAACTCCTATTGGCATGGCCGGCATATGATATTTTTCATTTAATGTAGTTATGTAATAATATACATTTTCTGGGTTACTTCCATACATACGCATGAGGCCATCTTGTATAATAACAGCAATTTCATATGCATATGCTGGATCATAAGAAATGCAATTAGGAATTGTTAATGACTGAATGTGACTGTGCCCATCAGCATGCTGTAATCCTTCGCCATTTAAAGTAGTTCGACCAGATGTTCCTCCGATCAAAAATCCTCGAGCTTGTTGATCAGCGGCGGCCCAAAAAAAGTCTCCGATTCTTTGAAAACCAAACATTGAATAATATACATAAAATGGTATCATAGGAAAGTCGTTAGTACTGTATGAGGTAGCGGCTGCTAACCACGACGCTGCTGCGCCTAATTCGCTGATACCTTCTTGTAAGATCTGACCTTGTTTATCTTCACGATAATATGCAAGTAAATCATGATCTTGAGGAGTATATTGTTGTCCCATGGAGCTATAAATACCGATTTGACGAAATAGCCCTTCCATCCCAAAAGTTCGGCCCTCATCAGCAATTATGGGTACTAGTCTATTTTTAATTGGAGTGTATTTTAGTAATATATTTAGAACACGTATAAATGCAAGAGTAGTAGAAATATCTTTACTTTGTTGTATTAGCAAAGGGTGAAAATGCTCTAATGTTGGTAGTTCTAGAGAATTAGTAGCATGTTGCAACCTATTTGGAATGTATCCAAATAATGTTTTACGTCGCTCATGTAAGTATATGTGTTCCTGAGAACCTTCTTTAAACTGTAAATAAGGTAAAGATTCAATTTGGTCGTCTTGAATGAGATTTAATTTAAATCTATCCCTAAAATAACGTATTCCTTTTATGCTAATTTTTTTTATTTGATGCGCAACGTTCATTCCTTCTGCACTAGAACCCATACCATAACCTTTAATAGTATGTGCCAGTATTACAACAGGTTTTCCAGAACTATTTTTAGCTTTTTCTAAAGCAGCAAATATTTTTTTAGGATCATGTCCACCGCGATCTAATGCCCAAATTTCAGAGTCACTCATATCATCTACCAATGCACTGGTTTCTGGATATTTACCAAAAAAGTGTTCACGTACATAAGCGCCATCTTTAGATTTAAACGTTTGATAGTCTCCATCAACAGTTTCATTCATAAGTTGAATTAGCTTGCCACTTGTATCCTTGCGTAATAATGCATCCCATTTACTTCCCCAAATAACTTTAATCACCTCCCAACCTGATCCTTTAAATATGTTTTCTAAGTCATTAATGATTTTTCCATTTCCTATTACTGGGCCATCTAATCGTTGTAAATTACAATTAATAATAAAAATTAAATTATCCAATTTTTCTCTAGCAGCAATATTAAGCGCTCCTTTAGATTCAGGTTCATCCATCTCTCCGTCTCCTAAAAAAGTGTATACTGTTTGCAAAGTGGTGTCTTTTAGATTTCTATTATTCAAGTATTTTAAAAATTTTGCTTGATAAATTGCACTGATTGAAGCAAGCCCCATAGAAACTGTAGGAAATTGCCAAAAATCTGGCATTAATTTTGGATGAGGATATGAAGGAAGTCCTAAATTTTTTACTTCTTGGCGAAAATTATTTATTTGGTCCTCATGTAATCGTCCTTCAAGAAAAGCACGAGCATATATACCAGGTGAAATATGGCCTTGAAAATATACTAAGTCACCGCCATCGCGTTTATTACGTGCACGAAAAAAATGATTAAAACATACTTCATATAACGTAGCGGAAGATTGGAATGAGGCAATATGACCTCCTAAATCCAAGTTTTTTTTTGATGCATGCAATACCATCATAATGGCATTCCAACGCACAACAGCACATATGCGCTCCTCTATTTCTAGATTTCCGGGATATTCTGGTTCATCTTCAACTGGAATAGTATTTATATAATCATTTGTTATTTCATTATTAGAAATAATAACGCCATTATTACAGGCTTCATGTATGATTTGGTTCATTAAAAATTGAGCTCGCTCAACACCTTCTCTTTGAATAACTGAAGAAATAGATTTTAACCAATCTTGTGTTTCTATGGGATCCACATCATCAGATGAACGTTCTAACATTGTAGCATTTCCTTAATGTATTTAAAGTATGTTCATATTTATATTGATTTTATAAATATTGTAATAAAACATTTACATGCGTTTGTATGTATAATGAATAAAATGATTTTAAAAACATATTGGCGTCATTGTTTTTAAAAATTAAAATATTTGCTACGGAAAACAATATTCAGCAATTCAATGAATGTATGATGGCTCTATGACATTTTATGATCTTTTCTCTAAGAGAAATTAATAATGAAATGAAGAATTAAAAAATAATATTTACAAGAATATTATCTATAAATTTTGTACCAATTCTTTATAAGATATCATTAATTTAAATGATCGCATTAAAATGTATAAGAGACTTATTTTTTATACCAGTACTCACTTGTGTATATTATATTATACGATTTACATTAGTAATGTTATTTTTATCAGACAGCTTCATACATATCATCATAAAATTGAATTATATTTCAGGTCTTTTATAATAATATATTAAAAATGCATGTTAATTTTCTTTTTATTGTGTTTAATCGTCATGTGTATTGTATATACAATATCAATATTTTGATTATATATTCAAATATGGCAAATAAAAATCATACCTAAATATTTGATAACGATAAGTGAGATGGTATTAAGATTCATGGTATATATATTGTTTAACTAATTTTCAGATAGTAAGTATCACGGTAACAATAGAGTACGACGGTGATTGTATTGAATAATGTGTGCTATTGTATATGAAGTTAAATGTATTATATTCAATATCGTACCGTATCCAATCTTATTAGCTGTACATATGATGGATTTTTAATTTTAGTTGCAATCCAAATATTAGTATGAACGCCAAGTATATTCGAGAATTTATATATCACAAAATATGATTGTGGACATGTTGAGTTTATTATATGATGTTAAATATTTCTACATTTAGAGAAATATTATAGATTAATAATTGCTTCTGAAATTCATGATAACAGCATCATCGCAACATCACAAGAATTTCTTATTCATATAAGAAATGATTTATGATAATAACATCTATGTTAATTCTATACAATATAGCAATAAACGTATCATGTTCTTATTCAGTTATAATTATAAAAATTTATAATTTCAGATATTGAAATTATTCGATCATTAAATATCAAGTTTATGCATTTTATGCATGCTCGAGTTATTTTAATTTTATTTATGTCTGTTTTTATAGAATAAGAAAAAAATCGAAAATTTTTTAAAAGTAAAACACCAACAAATGATTATACTACCAAACATCATTAACGATGTTTTATAAATTTTTAAAAAATATATTTATTTAAGTAGATTGAATATCAAACAATATTCAACACTCTAAATGCTAATAGCAATAATCACATTAATATAAGCTGGTTTTTTTTAACCGCATATTATAGATATTTTGGTGTATTTAAAATATTTCTTACAAATCTTCTCCATAAAGAACAGCCACATATTATAGAAAATTGTTTAATGTTTTTAATAAAAATGCTATTAGATATCAGAATATTGCTAGATTGTGTTTATAATTAAAAATTATAAAAAAATTTAATTGATATTAAATTTAAATAAGTGAAACACTTTAATACTATATTGGAAAGGTTGTAAATAATAAGTAGTCGCATTGTATAAGAGAGACGTATCTACATCTATAGAACATAGGTATGAATATTGTCATACCTTAGCAAGTTATAATTGTGATAATATCAATATTGGTATTAATTAATATTTAAAATATTTAAAACATTAATAATATCTTATGGTATTATTTAATTTTATTTATTCAATAATTAATTATTAATTAATATAATTTGTTCATATATATAAATATATATGGCTCGCGTATTTATTCGTTTTTAATTGATTATTTAACACTAATCATAATATTTTATAAAAAAAGATAAAATTGCTTATTTAAATAGACATAAATTGTTGTAGATTTGTGTGATTCATTATGTGACCTACTGTCACGTATAATCACAGGAAAGCAAATTATAACCGATTGTCAATCTACCTGAGTATTGTAACGTATATCAATAATATAATTTTTATGAATCAATTACCGCATAAGTATCATTCTGCCATTGTGCAACGGACTTTATGTTTTTTATATACTGTAACGTGTGTTTTTTTATTTATTATCATTTTGATTATAGTGTATGGAATATTTTTAGATAAGAAGGTTCAAAGACGTATTGATGGAAAAGTTTGGAGACTACCTACGATTATTTATAGTCGTATGATCAATGTAGAACCTAATATGGCGTATAATAAAAGCGATATAATTAATTTATTGGAAGCGTTACAGTATCGTCAAGTCTCTAAAATTACTCATTCAGGAGAATTTGTTGTACATAATAATGATATTGAATTATTTCGTAGATCTTTTAGTTTTCCAAGCGGAGAAGAGGGAGAGATACATGTATCCTTTTTTTTTAATCAAGAAAAATTACTCCGCATTTACAATCAAGACACAAAGAATAATTTTGGTGTATTTCGATTTGATCCCAAGATCATATCTATTTTATACGCTCCCAATAAGCAACAAAGATTATTTATACCAAGATCAGGGTTTCCAGATATCTTAATAGATATGTTGTTAGCTGTTGAAGATCGTTATTTTTATCAGCATGATGGTATTCAAATATCTTCTATTGGTCGTGCTTTTTTAGCAAATGTTTTTTCTGGTCGTACTGTACAAGGCGGAAGTACTTTAACACAACAATTGGTAAAAAATTTATTTTTAAATAATACCCGATCATTGTGGCGTAAATTTAATGAAGCCTATATGGCTTTAATTTTTGATCATCGATATAGTAAAGACCGCATTCTTGAATTATATTTGAATGAAATATATTTTGGTCAAAATGGAAATGATCAGATTCATGGATTTCCTTTGGCTAGTTTTTATTATTTTGGTCGACCGGTAAATGAATTAAGTATAGATCAACAAGCAATGTTAGTGGGGATGATAAAAGGCGCGTCTTTATATAATCCCTGGAAAAATCCACACATCACACTGGAACGTCGCAATTTAATACTCAAAATGTTAGAACATAGAAATATTATTGATAAAAAAATATGTGCTATTCTTAGTGAACGACCTTTAGGAACGCAAGCAAAGGATGCGATATTGATTATACAACCTGCTTTTACACAAATGGTAAATGAAGAAATACAAAATATTGATCAAATTAATGATTTTTCTGGAATAAAAATATTCACTACGTTAGATCCTATTTCTCAAAAAGCAGCAGAACAGGCAATGGAATTGGGTATTCATAAATTAAGGCATGATTATAATGTGAAAGATTTAGAAGGAGCTATAGTTGTAGTAGATCGATTTAGTGGAAAGATACGAGCTATGGTAGGAGGATCTGATCCCCATTTTTATGGATTTAATCGTGCTATGCATGCTCGTCGTTCTATAGGCTCATTAGCAAAGCCAGCGATTTATTTAGCAGCTTTGAGTTATCCTAATAAATATCACCTTAATACATGGATTGCTGATGAGCCTATTCATTTACAACAACCAAATGGAGTAATTTGGTCCCCTAAAAATTATGATCGAAAATTTCGAGGAAAGGTCACTCTTATTGATGCTTTTATTAAATCTCTCAATGTACCTACTGTTAATTTAGGTATGACAATAGGATTAGATGCTATTTCTGATGTTTTAAAAACATTAGGCATTTCGCCTGATTTTATTTCTTCCTTTCCATCTATCCTTTTAGGATCCATTAGTTTAACACCTATAGAAGTCGCGCAAAAATTTCAAACTATTGCCAGTGGCGGACAATATTCAGCCTTATCATCTGTTTGTTATATTATGAACGAAGAAGATATAGTATTATATCAACATTTTACTAAGACAGAACGCGTTATCTTCCCTCAAGCAGCTTATTTAACGTTATATGCAATGCAACAAGTAGTAACACGAGGAACTTCTTGTATTTTATCTTTAAAGTTTCCTTGTTCTCAGTTAGCCGCAAAAACCGGAACTACTAATGATTTTCGCGATAGTTGGTTTGTTGGAATTGATGACACAGAAGTAACTGTGATTTGGATAGGACGTGACAATAATGGAAGAACTAAATTAACAGGTACTAATGGCGCATTAACTCTATATAATTTGTATTTAGATCATAAAAATCCCACTCCTTTACATTTAGAACCACCTAGTGGTATTCAGAACGTAGCTATAGATAATTGTGGCAATTTTACATTACATGATAGCAACAACAAAAATACTGGTTGTCAGGTTTTGCCGGTATGGGTGGACGATTGGCAATTATTATTTCAGTCGTTTAAAGAATCAAAAACAATTTCATATAATCAACAATTGATAAATACCGTAGAAGAACGAGGTACTTACAATACAAACGAATAGATAAATAATTTTTACTATAAATAATTATTAATTCTTTGGAAAAAGAGAAATATGATTCTATACTAACAACATCCAACGACACTTTATATCGTCTTATACGACAGCATGATATTTAGATTTTTCCTAATAAAATAAAATTTATTTATGTAGTATATGCTTATAAATTGTAAATAATGTCACTGTATATGACATATATTGGCAATTATATGAATTTTTTAGTGGATTGATTTTTTTATACAGTTAAATATGCTCAAATTATAAATTGATTAATTATTGCAAAACGAATTATAAAGTTTTTCGATATAAAAGGCTGATAATTATGAATAATAATGCGAAATTTCCTGTACAATTGACTGATTTTGCAGCCAGAAAAGTAAAGTTTTTCATTGAAAATGAAATAATTAATAGTGATTTGCATTTAAAATTGCGCGTATATATTATAGGAGGGGGTTGTGGTGGATTTCAATATGGTTTTGTTTTGGACGATAAAATTTCTAGCGATGATTGCATTATAGAAAATAACGGCGCTACTTTAGTAATAGACCCTATGAGCCTGCAATATTTATTTGGGGGTATTATAGATTATTATGAAGGATTAGAAGGGGCTCGATTTGTTGTAATTAATCCAAATGCCAAGAATACCTGTAGTTGTGGTTCTTCTTTCAGTGTATAAATATTTGTTATATATAACAAATATTTATACACATAGTCAAACATACTATGTTTTACTATAATTATGTTCATCAAATATTATTATATTAAATTTGTATCATATATACATCGTGTTTTGTATGGTATAGTATAAACTTCAAGTATTGAAAGTTATTACCGCGACTACTCTATATAATGAGTGAGTGTTATTTTTTTTTGCAAAAGATTACGTAGTGTCATGATACTCAATGGGCGTACTGTTATTTATTTTTTATAGCCAAGTTATGTAATGTTTAATGTTTTATTTGCAATCGAATAATTCATTTATTAATTATCAAAGTTTGCAGAACATTTAGGATGATAATAATAAAAAATTTTTCTAAAAATAAAGATAAGCATTATAATAATTACTTGTTTGACTAATAATCCGCCATGATCATAGAAAAAATTTTAAAACCGTGAAAAAATTAAATGTGTAATTTGGGTTGATATGTGAGAGTGAATTATATTTTTGTAACTGGTGGAGTAGTATCATCTTTGGGTAAGGGCATTGCTACAGCATCTTTGGCTGCAGTTTTAGAGGCTCGCGGTCTCAGTGTAACTATAATAAAATTAGATCCTTATATCAATATGGACCCTGGTACAATTAGCCCCGTGCAACATGGAGAAGTGTTTATTACTGAAGATGGAGCAGAGACTGATTTAGACTTAGGACATTATGAGCGTTTCATCCGTACTAAAATGAGGCATCACAATAACTTTACTGCTGGTAAAATTTATGCTGATGTTTTGCGGAAAGAGCGTCGTGGAGATTATTTAGGCGCTACGATACAGATTATCCCTCACGTCACTGATACCATAAAGAAATGGCTTATAGCAGGTGCTTCTGGTCACGATGTGTTATTAGTAGAAATAGGTGGTACAGTAGGTGATATCGAATCATTACCCTTTTTAGAAGCTATTAGGCAAATGGTGATGGAAGTAAATAGAGAACAAACTTTATACATACATCTAACATTAGTGCCTTTTATTGCAGTATCTGGAGAACTAAAAACTAAGCCAACACAACACTCAGTAAAAGAATTGCTTTCTATTGGTATTCAACCTGACATTTTAATTTGTAGATCTGATCGAGTAATTAGTAGTAGTGAACGAAAAAAAATTTCTTTGTTCTGCAATGTACCTAAGCAAGCGATAATTGCTCTGCAAGATGTAGATTCAATTTATAAAATACCTGCTTTACTTAAAGATCAAGGATTAGATAATTATATTTGCAAACGTTTTAATTTAAATTGTCCTGAGGCAAATCTATCAGATTGGGAAGAAGTAATTTATTATCAAGAACATCCGATAGGAGAAGTGACTATCGGTATGGTAGGTAAATATATTAAATTGGTAGATGCTTACAAATCAGTAACAGAAGCATTAAAGCATGCTGGAATAAAAAATCGGTTTATTGTTAATATTCGTCTTATTAACTCCCAAGATGTGGAAAAATTAGGTATAGAAAAAACATTGAAGGATTTAGATGCTATTTTAGTGCCTGGAGGATTTGGTTATCGCGGAGTGGAAGGAAAAATTTTATCCGCACAATACGCTCGAGAAAATAATATACCGTATTTTGGAATTTGCTTGGGCATGCAAGTAGCATTAATCGAATTTGCTCGCCATGTTGCTGGAATGCCAGAAGCTAATTCTACAGAATTTGTAACTAATTGTAAATACCCAGTAATAGCTTTAATAACTGAGTGTAAAGATGAGAATGGTATTTTTATAACACACAATAATAATGCTAATTTGGGTGGTACTATGCGTTTAGGTAATCAAGCGTGTTATTTAATTAAGGGAAGTTTAACGCATCAAATATATGGTAAAAGTACTATATTAGAACGTCATCGACACCGTTATGAAGTAAATAATATGTTATTAAAACATATAACACATGCTGGATTGAGTTGTGTTGGTTTTTCTGAAAAAAATAATTTAGTAGAAGTAATTGAATATCCAAATCATCCATGGTTTATAGGTAGTCAATTCCACCCTGAATTTAATTCTACACCTCGTGAAGGGCATCCTTTATTCATAGGTTTTATAAAAGCTGCAATAGAATACCAACATCGTCATAATAAATTAATTTAGCGTATACGAATCAATATTTATGATATTATTTTTCGGTTTGTATGCAAATAAAGATTAATTCACAAAGGAAATAAAAATGCCTAAGATTTTGAATATTGTTGGACGTGAGGTTATTGATTCTCGCGGTAATCCAACAGTAGAAACCGAAGTATATATTAAAGGTGGTTCTAGAGTAGCATCTGTTCCGTCTGGAGCATCCGTTGGTTCTCAAGAAGCTTTAGAGTTGAGAGACAACAATAACAATCGGTTTTTTGGAAAAGGCGTAACAAAAGCGGTCAGCGCTGTAAATGGACCCATTCATAAAGCATTAATAGGTATGGATGTAACGCAACAACGTGTTATTGATACCATTATGATTGATTCAGATGGAACCAGTAATAAATCAAAATTTGGTGCTAATGCTATTTTGAGTGTTTCTTTAGCGGTTGCAAAAGCAGCTTCGGCATTTAAAAATGTTCCATTATATCAGCATATCTCTGATTTGTATGATGCATCAACAAATACATTTGTATTACCACTCCCTATGATGAATATTATTAATGGTGGTAAGCATGCTGATAATAATTTAGATATTCAGGAATTTATGATTATCCCGATTGGGGCAAAAACCATCAAAGAAGCAATTCAGATGGGATCTGAAATATCACATAATTTAAGAGTAATATTAAATAATAAAGGAATATCCACTCAATTAGGCGACGAAGGTGGATATGCTCCTAACCTTAATTCTCATGCCACTGCATTAGAATTAATACAAGAATCTATAGAACAGTCCGGTTATATTTTTAAAGAAGATATTGTTCTAGCAATAGACTGTGCCGCATCTGAGTTGTTTGATGCGCCTACCAATAAGTATAACGTAAAAAGTGAAAAAAAGTTTTTTACTTCTGAAGAGTTTACTGATTATTTATCATCATTAGCCCAAAAATACTCAATAGTTTCTATTGAAGACGGACAAAGCGAATATGATTGGAATGGATTTGCTTACCAAACCAAAGTTCTTGGTGATAAAATTCAACTGGTAGGAGATGACTTGTTTGTAACTAATATGAATTTATTACAAATAGGTATTAATCGAAATATTGCAAATTCTATTTTAATTAAATGCAACCAGATAGGGTCTTTAACTGAAACATTAGAAACGATTAGAATGGCTAAAAATGCGGGGTACGGCACAATTATTTCACATCGCTCCGGAGAAACTGAAGATACAAGTATCGCTGACATAGCCGTGGGTACATCTGCAGGTCAAATAAAAACTGGACCTGTGCGTTGTTCTGAACGAGTAGCTAAATACAATCAACTAATTCGTATAGAAGAAATGTTAGGAAAAAAGGGAGTGTTTTATAGATTTAAAAAGTAAACTGATGTCACATAGTTGATGCTGTAATTCAGTATATTAAAAGTATATATATAAAATTAGATAAAAGAACATTTTTATAGAAAAATTAAAAGATGAAACAGTTTGCATGTTCTATATAATAATAGAGCATCAATTAAAAGGTAATTATTTTGCGTGTTTTTTGATATGGAAAATATATATAGTTATTGCTATGAACCAAACAAGAGCTTATATAAATGTATATATGAGTATGAGTAATATAGTTAATTCTTAATGCGTTTTTATTGTATTGTGTTGTAAATTATTTCTTATTAATTTCAAAAAATTTGAATAATTGATTATATGCATATATTTTATATTGCTACTATAATAACTTCTACTGAAGTAGATGCATTTTATGTTTTATTGCAGTTCATGTTGCTTTAAAATAACAAGAAATAATTCTCAAAAAATGTTTTTTAATGAGATCTAAAAAATTTTCAAATTAAATTTATTTATATATGTTAGTAACCTATATTATTTAATACCCAAATAAAATAGGTTACATGGATATATTAATATTTTTAAAAATATGCGCATTCTTACCAATTTGTAAGATTTGTTTTCTATGAAACAAAATTGAGTAGTTTAATTGAATGATGAAAAAAACAGCACATAATGAAATAACACCGTTAACTTCGGAACAATTAGATTATATTCGATCATTTTTAGTTACTTTGTCCAGTTCTCAACTGATTTGGATATCTGGATATTTATGGGGATTAGCCAATGTTGCAGAACCTAACAAAATAACTGATATTTCTGAAAACACTAAAATAGAAGGTGTTCGTTGTAATAAAACAATTACTTTAATATCTGCTTCTCAAACTGGAAATGCACGTCAATTAGCTGAGAAATTACGCGATGATATTCATGCGATTAATCTAGATGTCATGTTGTTTAATGCTGGGGATTACAAATTTAAGAAAATTTCTAAAGAAACATTATTAATTATTATTACTTCCACCTATGGAGAGGGAGAACCTCCAGAAGAAGCAATTGCGTTATATAGGTATTTGTTTTCTAATAAAGCAGTGAAAATGACAAATACTCATTTTGCGGTATTTAGTTTTGGCGATCGATCATATGAATATTTTGCTAAAGCTGGAAAAGATTTTGATCACCGATTAGAAGAACTTGGGGCGCATCGATTATGCGATCGAGTCGATGTCGATATCGATTTTAAAGAAGAAGCTAATGTATGGAGAAAAAAAATAGTTCTTTTATTAAAAAATAAAATAACATCTCCTTCTATATTTAATCAAAATAATAAAAGTTGCAGTCTTGAACAAGTAAATCACACTGTATGTAACAAAGAATATCCATTAATTGCTTGTTTATCAGCCCGATACAAAATTACTAGCCGTGATTCACTTAAAGATGTGCATCATTTGGAGATAGATATTGCTGATTCTGATTTACATTATCAACCAGGAGATGCGTTAGGAGTGTGGTATGAAAATGATCCTAATCTTATTAATGAGTTATTAGAAGTATTAAGGTTGAAAGGAACTGAACAAGTACAAGTTAAAGAAGAGCCAATGTTTCTTAGTGAAGCGTTACAGAAACATTATGAATTAACTCATAATACTTCTGTTGTCGTAAAAAATATAGCTACTATTGCTCAAGATAAAATGTTGTTGGATTTATTCTGCAATTCAGAAAAATTAAATAAATTTATTTTAACTACGCCTATAATTGAAATGATGCATCGAGTATCAATTGCAATAACTCCGAAAGAGTTATTGCAAGTATTGCGTCCTATGAAACCCCGATTTTATTCCATTTCTTCCGCTCAATCAGAGGTAGGAGATGAAATACATATTACTGTAAGCGTAGTACGTTATAAGACAAATGAACGCTTTAGAACAGGTGGTGCGAGTGGTTATTTAGTAGATCGCATAAAAGAAGATGAAAAAATGCGTATTTTTATTGAACCTAATAATAATTTTAGGCTACCAAAAAATCCTAATGTTCCAGTTATTATGATTGGAGCTGGAACGGGCATTGCTCCGTTTCGTGCTTTTATGCAGCAAAGATCTGCAGATAATGCATCAGGAAAAAACTGGTTGTTTTTTGGGAACTTAAGATTTATAGACGATTTTCTTTATCAAATTGAATGGCAACGTTATTTCAGAGATGGTTTATTAACCAAAATTGATACAGCTTGGTCCAGAGATCAAAATAATAAGATTTATGTGCAAAACAAATTGTTAAGTAATAGCGTAGAACTTTGGTCATGGATTCAAGAAGGAGCGCATATTTATGTATGTGGTGATGCTCAACATATGGCTCAAGATGTAAATAAGGCTTTAGTTATGTTAACATCTAAACACGGGAGTATGGGTTTAGACAAAGCGAATGAATTTTGGCATAACATGCGGATACAACATCGTTATCAGAGAGATATTTACTAATGAACAAAAAATATAATAATAACAATGATAAAAATATACTGGTATTATCCGATAATGAACGAATCAAACAAGAAAGCAACTTTCTAAGAGGTACTATTGCCCAAAATTTAGACAATAATTTAACCGGTGGATTTAATACAGAAGATGCTCAATTAATTAGATTTCATGGAATGTATCAACAAGATGATCGCGATGTACGTGTGGAACGAGCAAATCAAAAACTAGAACCACTAATTAATATGATGTTACGTTGTCGTTTACCAGGTGGCGTGATTATGCCGGCGCAATGGTTGGCAATCGATGATTTTTCAGAAAAATATACTTTATACGGCACGATACGTCTTACTACTCGGCAAACCTTTCAATTACATGGTTTATTAAAACCTAACTTGAAAAATGTGCATCGTTTATTGAATGAATTGGGATTAGATTCTATAGCTACTGCTGGTGATGTAAATCGTAATGTAATATGCACAGCTAATCCAATGGAATCAACATTACATCATCAGGTATGGGAATTGGCGAAAAGTATTTCTTCATATTTACTGCCAAAATCTAATGCATATGCAGAAATTTGGTTAGATTCAAAAAAAACAGAATCTACAGACTCTGAGCCAATTTTAAGCGCTACTTATTTACCTCGTAAATTTAAAATAGCAATTGCGATACCACCTATAAACGATGTAGATGTTCATGCTAACGATCTTAGTTTTATTGCTATCAGAGGTGATAACACTGATCAAATAATTGGTTTTAATGTGTTAGTAGGTGGAGGATTAGCAATGACTTACGGAGATACTACTACATATCCTCGTAAAGCTAGCGAATTTGGATATATTTCTACAAAAGATGTTTTAAAAATTGCAGAAACAGTAGTTACAATACAAAGAGATTGGGGAAATAGATCCGATCGTAAACATGCGAAAACAAAATATACTTTAGATCGAGTTGGAGTAACAACATTTAAATCAGAAGTTGAACGTCGTTCTGGAGTAACATTTCATCCAATTCATCCTTATGTATTCACGGATAGAGGCGATCGATTTGGATGGGTGCAGGGTATTGATGATTATTGGCATCTTACTTTGTTTATAGAAAACGGAAGAATATCAAATAATAATCCCCGTAAATTGTTAAAACATGGGATTGCAGAAGTTGCGCAAATACATTCAGGTTCTTTTAGATTGACTGCAAATCAAAATTTAATTATTTCTGGAGTATCTAAGGACAATAAATTAATGGTTGAAAGTACATTAAGAAAATATGGTGTAATCAATGATGATATTACACCGCAACGAAAAGCATCTATGGCATGTGTAGCGTTTCCTACTTGTCCATTAGCAATGGCAGAAGCAGAACGATTTTTACCAAAATTTATTACTAAAATAGAAAATATCATGTCTAAATATAGATTAGAAAAAGATGCTATTATTTTACGGGTAACAGGTTGTCCTAACAGTTGTGCTCGTGCGATGTTATCAGAAATTGGATTAACAGGAAGATCAATTGGGCGTTATAATCTTTATTTAGGAGGTAATAATATCGGTACGCGTATTCCTCGATTGTACAAAGAAAATATTACGGAAAATGATATTTTAAACATCCTTGATATGACTATTAGTCGTTGGGCACAAGAGAGAAATAATCACGAATCTTACGGAGATTATGTAGTAAGGTCTGGGATAGTTCATGCTGTTATAAATTCTGAAAAAGATTTTTATGATGAATAAACCATTAAATGTTATTAATCATTGCTGGACTTTTACGGAACTCAATTCACTAGACATTAATGAACAGAAGTTGATTTTAACTAAAATCAATCAATATTTAGAATCTTTAAATACGGTAGATAGGTTCAGATGGGCTGTAGAATATTTACCTAAGCAAGCAATATTATCTTCAAGTTTTGGTATTCAGTCATCAGTCAGTTTACATTTAACTACTCATTATTATCCCAATATTCCGATTATTTTAATTGATACTGGTTATTTATTTCCAGAAACATATCGATTTATCGATCGATTAACAGAAAAAATGCAATTAAATTTACATGTATTTTCTCCGAATCAATCTGCAGCATGGCAAGAAGCACGATATGGTAAATTATGGACACAGGGTGCAAAAGGAATCAAACAATACAACGCTATTAACAAAGTTGAACCTATGCATCGTGCTCTAAGGACGCTGAAAGTGGAAACATGGTTTGCAGGATTAAGGAGAAATCAGTCAGATAGTCGTAAAAAATTACCAATAATAACTATTCAAAATGGAATTTTTAAATTCCTGCCTATCGCTGATTGGAATTCTCTTCAGATTCATAGATACATTGAAAAACATTCTTTGGAATATCATCCATTGCGACAAAAAGGTTATGTATCAATAGGAGATGTACATACTAGCAGAAAATGGGAACCTGGTATGAAAGAAGAAGATACACGTTTTTTTGGACTACAACGTGAATGTGGTTTACATATTATTGAGTGAATTTATTGTTTATATGAAATATTTATGTGATTATACTTTATTTGCATTATTATATGATAATTCCTTCCAGGATAATATGGAAGGTTGTTAACAGTATCCTATTTGAGATAGTATGTGTTCTCATATTTTAGTCATTATTAAATATTTATATATAGACATTTTATGATTGTAGAGAATACAATTAAAAAATGAAGACATAGAACTATTATTCTAATTGTAATTTTGTACTTGTATAATCATATTATATATATATATTAAAATTTTTATATTTACTATACTTAAAGTAATCGACGTAATACCATGGAATATTTACCGATATTTATTGATCTCAAAAATAGGCCAGTGCTAGTAGTTGGAGGAGGTACTGTTGCTGCGCGAAAAATACAAATGCTACAAAGGGCGGGCGCTACTATTACATTAGTAGCGCCCGCCCTTTGTACAGAATTAAAAAAAATTTTAATTACACAAAGTATCAATTGGATTAGTAAAAATTTTCAACCTATTATGTTAAATAAAGTAATTTTAGTGATTGTAGCAACCAATGATTCTAAATTAAATGCTTTAATATACCACAATGCTGAAAAACACAATATTTTAATAAATACTGTAGACGATAAGAATAAATGTTCATTTATTTTCCCTGCTATTGTTGATCGTAATCCCGTGTTAATAGGAATTTCTTCTTGTGGAAAAGCACCTGTATTAGTGCGTATTTTACGTGAAAAACTTGAATTGTTATTACCAAAGTCTCTGGGATTTGTAGCAAAATTGGCGGGAGCATGGCGTAATCAAGTAAAACAGCATATTGTAGATACAGTACTTAGGCGTCAGTTTTGGGAGAAAATATTCTATAATGGGCAGGTTGCTACCTTAATGGAACAAGGTCGCCCTAAAGAAGCCAATAAAGTTTTTAACTATGCGCTCAACAGCTCTATAAACGATAAGAATAATAAAAAAGGGCACGTCACGTTAGTAGGGGCAGGGCCCGGAGATATAGGATTGTTAACTATCAGAGGGTTGCAAGTGATGCAACAAGCAGATATCATACTATACGATTACTTAATAAATTCAGATATTTTAGACTTAGCCCGGCGCGATGCCGATAAAATTTGTGTTGGAAAACGTGTTGGAAATCATTCAATTGCTCAAAAAAAACTCAATCAATTTATAGTACAATTAGCGCAAAAGGGAAATAAAGTCGTTAGATTGAAAGGAGGAGATCCATTTATTTTTGGTCGGGGCGGTGAGGAATTGCAAGCAATATCAGAGGCAGGTATTGCTTTTCAAGTAGTTCCTGGTATTACAGCAGGAATCGGTGTCACAGCTTATTCTGGTATTCCTTTAACTCATAGAAAGTATGCTCATAGCGTTGTTTTTATTACAGGGCATAATGCAAGTGGCGATAATCAATTTAACTGGAACAGTTTATCAAACAATCAACAGACATTAGTAATTTACATGGGTAAGCTTAATGCTATAAGTATTAGGAATAATCTAATCATCCATGGGAGAAATATGCATACCCCCGTTGCTGTAATTAGTCGAGGGACATATCAAGATCAAAAAATTTTAATTGGGACCTTAATTGAATTAGAAAAGTTGGCGAAAATGGCTAATTATCCTGCTTTGTTGGTTATTGGCGATGTGGTGTCATTACATAGTAAAATCAATTGGTTTGGTCAAAAAGCATTGAATTACTATCCTATTAATTCAATTATTAATTTGATATAAGTTAAAAGGATAATATATGATCTACAATAGAAAGCATATGACTTATTTTCATAGATTAGAGTCAGAAAGTATCTATATTATTCGTGAAGTAGTTGCTGAGTTTCAAAACCCAGTTATGCTATATTCTATTGGTAAGGATTCTTCAGTAATGTTACATTTGGCTCGAAAAGCATTTTATCCTAGTGCACTGCCTTTCCCCTTATTACATATAGATACTGGTTGGAAATTTCATGAAATGTATACATTTCGAGACAATACTGCTAAATCTTATGATTTAGAGTTATTAGTACATAAAAACCCAGAAGGTATATCTATGGGGATTAACCCATTTATTCATGGTAGTGCTAAACATACGGATATTATGAAAACAGAAGGATTAAAGCAAGCGTTACATCAATATAGTTTTGACGCAGCTTTTGGAGGCGCTCGCCGTGATGAAGAAAAAGTTAGGTCTAAAGAACGGATTTATTCGTTTCGAGATAAATTTCATTGTTGGAATCCTAGAAAACAACGTCCGGAATTATGGTATAATTATAATGGCAAAATTAATAAAGGAGAAAGTATTCGTGTATTTCCTTTATCCAATTGGACAGAATTAGATATTTGGCAATATATTTTTTTTGAAAAAATTGATATAGTATCATTATACCTAGCTAAAAATCGACCCGTAATTTGTAGAAATGGTAATTTGATTATGGTAGACGACGATCGAATCAATCTTACATCTGAAGAATTTATAGAAACACGTATGGTACGATTTCGTACGTTGGGGTGTTGGCCATTAACCGGAGCGATTGAATCGCAAGCAGAGACATTACCTGAAATAATTGAGGAAATGTTAATATCTAAGAAAAGTGAGCGTCAAGGTCGAATTATTGATTTTGATCAATCCGGATCTATGGAAAGCAAAAAACGTCAAGGTTATTTCTAAAGGGATCATTATGATTAGCACCATAGAGCAGGAAATTATCAATCATGGAGGAATTGAAAATTATCTATATGCGCAACAACATAAAATGTTGTTGCGATTTCTTACATGTGGTAGCGTAGACGATGGTAAAAGCACCTTGATAGGACGATTGTTACATGATTCTTATCAAATTTATGATGATCAGTTATCTGTTCTTCATACGGATAGCAAGAAAATTGGTACTCAAAAAAATAAATTAGACTTAGCATTGCTGGTAGATGGATTACAATCGGAACGCGCACAAGGCATTACTATAGATGTAGCTTATCGTTATTTTTTTACTAAAAAACGTAAATTTATCATTGCTGATACTCCAGGGCATATAGAATATACAAAAAATATGGTTACTGGCGCTTCTACTAGCGAATTGGCTATTTTATTAGTTGATGCTCGTAAAGGAATACAGAGTCAAACTAAAAGGCATTGGTTTATCACTGTGCTTTTAGGCATTCAGTATATTATAGTGGCAATTAATAAAATGGATTTAATCAATTATAATCAAAAAATATTTGAAAAAATTAGCAAAGAATATTTAGAATTTGCTAAGAAACATTTACCGACTGAGATACATACAATATTTATTCCAATATCTGCTGTAGACGGAGATAATGTTGCGACATTATCAACAAATATGAAGTGGTATAACGGACCCACATTGTTGGAAATGTTAGAAGATATTCATATTAATGATTCCTTACACTTTGATCAGCAAGAATTACGTTTTCCAGTACAGTATGTAATTCGTCATAATTTAGATTTCAGAGGTTATGTTGGCACTATTGCTTCTGGTAGTATGCATGTTGGACAACGTGTTAATATTTTTCCTTCAAATACCATTTCTACTATTAAACGTATTATTAAATTTAATGCGGATCAGACAGAGGCTAGGGCTAGAGAGGCAGTCGCTATAACTTTGGAAGATGATATTGACGTTAGTCGCGGAGATATGATAATTGATTCGAATACCATTATTACACCTGTTCAGAATGCGTTGGTAGATGTGGTATGGATGAAAAAAGAAGCATTAAAAAAAAATCAATATTTTAATGTCAAGATCGCTACTAAAGTTATAAGAGCACAGGTAAAAAATATAGAATACGAAATAGATATCAATACCTTGCAATCTCAAAAGACAAACACAATACCACTCAATGGAATTGGATTAATAAAGTTGTTATTTGATGAGCCATTGATATTAGATCAATATTCTCATTATCCAACAACTGGGAGCATGATATTTATTGATCTATTAACTAATGAAACTGTAGGAGCTGGAATGGTTCGTACTCTTATTGCACGCCATAAGCTTAATGATAATAAAAATTACAGTGAATTTGAATTGGCATTCCATGAATTTATTCGTTTTCACTTTCCCCATTGGAAAGTCCAAGACTTATCATGATGACAATCATCTTATGATTCATAAGAATATCAATTGTATATCCAATAAAAATATTTATTGGAATACCTGTTGTATAACACAACAAGATCGTGAGCTTTTACATAAACATCGTGCTATATTATTATGGTTTACAGGGCTGTCAGGATCCGGTAAATCAATTTTAGCTAATGTTTTAGAAACAAAACTACATCATAGAAATATCAGCACGTATATGTTGGATGGAGATAATATCCGACATGGATTGTGTCGGGATTTAGGATTTAGCGATCATGATCGACATGAAAACCTACGTCGAGTAGGAGAAACGGCGCGATTGATGGTTGATGCTGGCATAGTGGTATTAGCTACTTTTATTTCTCCTTATCATCGTGAGCGTCAAATGGTACGCAATATGTTTCCTATCAATCATTTTATTGAAATATTTGTTGATACACCCTTTCATGTGTGTGAACAACGTGATTCGAAAGGTTTGTATAAAAGAGCTAGATCAGGTGAAATAGAAAATTTTACTGGTATAAGTGCTCCTTACGAACGACCAAAAAAACCAGATATATATTTAGATGGTCAAAAATCGATCATAGAATTAATTAATCAAATATTGCGGTCATCGTGTATTGAGTATTTGTTTAAAATAGACCTATCCATCTAATATAGATACGTAACATAAATTTATATACTTAATAATTTGTATGAATGATTATATTTTATGATGGTTAGACGCTATCTTTAATAAAGACTATTTTGTTTTGATAGAAACTGTTTTATTATTTTATGATTAAAATAAATCTTTCAAAAAAGAAATACTCTTTTATAATAAAATTGTAATAATTTATGATGATTTTTAAAACAATTATTCCAACATGTATTATAAGTTTATATCAAATAACTACATTATTATATTTAATAACTATAATTATCTATTTAATAGATATTCATTCATTCTCAGTAACAGCGAGTTGATTATATGGTGAATATAATCGATTAATTAATATAAAATATAATGATTGACGAAAAAAATGAACAAGTTAAATTGCATGTTGTTAGTATTGTTGACTTGGTTACAATATTCGCTTTGGTTGGGAAAAAATGGTATTTGTGATTTAATAAATATCCATAATACAATTACATCATATAAAAATATTAATAATATTGATGAACTAAAAGCTCGTAACGATCAATTATTATATGAAATTTATGATTTACTTCATGGATATGAAGCAATTGAGGAACGATCACGATATGATCTTGGTATGATTAAACTCGGTGAAACTTTTTATCTAATAACATTGTGACAGCAATATTAATTAAATAAAAGTCAGCGGTGGTTTAATTATTTTGATATACATGGGTGTTTATATTAAATATGTTGAAAAAAAAAATTCCATACATTACTGCTATCCTTCCGGCAGCAGGTACTGGAAAACGCATGAAAAGTTTATTACCGAAACAATATTGTACCATAGGCGACAAAACTTTGATTGAACATTCCATGCATGCCTTATTATGTCAATCATGCATTCGTCATTGCATCGTGGTGATTAATGCGCGTGATCGTTGGTTTCATCAATTATCTATTTCTTACGATCCTAGAGTTAGCGTAGTTGTCGGAGGACACACACGAGCTGATTCAGTTATGGCTGGATTGCGGCATGTAAAAAAATCAGTTTGGGTTATTGTGCATGACGCGGTGCGCCCTTGTTTACATCATGAGGATTTATTGCGGCTCTTTGAGATCACAAAATTTTCTCAAGTAGGTGGAATTTTAGCAATACCAATCTGTAATACTATTAAACGAACTTACTGTGGAACTAACTTTATAAGATATACAGTAGATCGTGAAAATTTATGGCATGCTTTAACTCCACAGTTGTTTAATTATGATCTTTTAAAATATTGTCTTAAAAAAGCTTTAAAAAATAGAGTAACTGTTACTGATGAAGCATCAGCTGTAGAATATTGTGGATATAAATCCATTTTGATACATGGTCGTTCTGATAATATAAAAGTTACTCATCAAAATGATTTAAAATTAGCTAACTTTTATTTATCTAAATTATATAAAAAAACTTAACAAGGACTGTAAGTATGTTACGTATTGGTTATGGGTTTGATGTGCACCAATTTGGAGGATGTCGACCGCTTATCGTTGGAGGGGTGAGTATCCCCTGTATGAAAGGAATTAAAGCACATTCTGATGGCGATGTGATGATGCATTCGCTAATTGATGCTTTACTGGGAGCTGCTTGTTACGGGGATATTGGGTCGATGTTTCCAGATACTGATGCTAAATATAATAATATAGATAGTCGAAAATTGTTACGAATTGCTTGGGAAAAAATTACCAAGCAAGGATATTTGTTAGAGAATATAGATATTACTATAATCTTACAAATCCCAAGGATAAACACATATATTTATCAGATGAAACATCATTTATCTCAAGACTTAAATTGTTCAGTAACTAGTATCAATATAAAAGCCACCACGACTGACACACTAGGATCCATTGGCCGATCTGAAGGTATTGCGTGTATAGCGGTCGTGTTGCTAACACGTTAAATATTTATTAAAATAGTAAAAATACGTATATTTCTATTCCATAGAACATATATGTCTATCAATATAATACATTTATCTAAAAAATTCTTTTAATGATTATTACGATTATAATGATGTGCGACTAATTTTATCTAAATCAATATACAAAATACATGTTATATTCTGGTATTTATGATTCATTAGTAAATTATTACCACCAAGTATCATCAGGTCTTATATAAAGACGAGGATGCATATTATCGTATGGTGTGTATATTTGACATGTATATTAAATATAAATATATATGATTTATAAAAAAATACGAAATTATTCAATCTTATAAGATACTTATTCGTTTGTATATATAATATAGACTGATGATTTTTGTCGATAAAACAAAAATGTGTAGATATTAAAAATATATAATAATGATTCTAAAAAATTACTAAAAATAATTCTATTGTTGTATGCATACAGTAAGTATTATATACTGATTTTCAATGCGCAGTATTGGAATGTGCGTTGAGTTTATGAGTTATTCATATAGTGTATGATTCTTAAACAAATAAATTATCAATAGAAAATAAGCAGGGAGCAGAGGAGTTTAGCACATCTATTATGCTAGTAGATAGCAGATCGATAATTTATATAATAGTATTTCTTGTATTTCTAGAGGGATGTTCTAGTGATAATATCCGTAGATACCATAGTAAATGCGCGTCATATTCCACGAATTCTGATGCTACTATCTATATGTCTCAAGATAAAAAGAAAAACATACGACATCCACAGCAAACACCCGATGTTACTAATATTCATAAGTACAATCATACAAATTACGGTTCTTATCACAAGTCTACATATACAGTAAAATCAGGTGATACTTTGTTTTATATTGCTTGGATTACAGGAAATAGTTGCTTAAATTTAGCAAAAACAAATAATATTAAAGATGTAAATGTATTAAAAGTAAATCAAGTTTTAATAGTACATCATAATACAATGTGGTTGTATTTTGAAAAATTCTTAAGAGAAATTTTTATTCCTTTTAACAGCGGCAATAATATTTTTAAAAAAATATTATTTTTTGTTAAAAAACAATTATTCTATTCTAGGGCGTATAATAATACTTATCCTAATATGGAGATGTCTTGTAATATGATGTCTCGTTCAACAGCGTCAGACTTAGTAACAGTCAAAGATTGGTATTGGCCAACAAATGGTACAATTATTAATACTTTTTCTGATGTTGAAAGAGGTAATAAAGGAATTGATATATCCGGCGCTTTAGGTCAGCCTATCTTGGCTGCCGCTAATGGAAAAGTAGTATACGTTGGGAATACATTGAAAGGATACGGTAACTTGATTATCCTCAAACATGATAATAACTATCTTAGCGCTTATGCGCACAACGATATGATATTGGTTGCTGAACAACAAACAGTTAAAATGGGCGACAAGATTGCAACCATGGGTAACAGCGGGACTAATGAAGTAAAATTACATTTTGAAATCAGATATAAAGGAAAATCTGTAGATCCTTTATGTTATCTCCAAAATAGGTAATTTAAATTGATTACGAATTAATATTTTATTTCGAATGTACAAAAATATTACATTTGTACAAGTAAATATTACTTTTTGTGATTGAATTGATTTCATGATTATTTAAGATATCTTAGTTTGAATAATTTTGGTCAGTTATTAATGTAAAAATACATGTACATAATTTTATATTTTATTTGCAGGTGTATACATTAGATATATATTCTATTGATATATATTAAGTCTGCAAGAAAGATCATTTTGTTTAACTTTATAAAAATAGTATCGCGTATATATAATAATGTTTTTATGCGACTATGATATTAATCAAAACAATAAAATTTATTACAATTTGAGTGCGCAATCAAATTACGGTAAACGTGAAACATTATATTATATTGCATTAATGTTGTTGCAAAAAAAAATATGTTTAAAATGATAATGGCATTTGAGGAATATTATATTAAAAGTGACAATATACCTTGATGTGTTCTGATTTATCTCAAAATAACATTGAAATATATATCTATACATATATTCATGAAATGTTGTTAGAAACAATATTTAATAAACACAAACGATATATTATCGACCAAAAATTACATTCATGTTTTTAAAATTATCTATAGAAATAGTTTCTATACGTTACTTAAATACTTATCTATTATAGATGAATATAAAAAATTATTTATAAAAATTTTAAAATTTATAATTTTTGAAATTTATTTGTAAAATAGTAAGTTATTATATTATTAGTAATAATTAGTAACGTTTATTCAAAAAAATGAATTTCCGTATAATTTAAATATAAATAATATTCTGTAATTTTGATTTCTATCTTTGCAAAAATTGTTTATAATACATAGCTATACAAGCTATGTATATGTGCGTGGAATTTTATTACATGATGGAATCTATATGTATAAAAATATTGATGATATTCGTCAAGAATTTCTTAATTTTTTTAAAAAAAAAGGACATGAAATTATTTCAAGCAGTACTTTGGTTCCGAATAGTGATCAAACGTTATTATTTACTAATTCCGGTATGAATCAGTTTAAAAACATATTTTTAGGAATTGATCAGCCATTATTTAAGCGTGTTGCTACCGTGCAACGTTGTGTACGTGCTGGAGGTAAACATAATGATTTAAATAATGTTGGATATACTGAACGACATTTAACATTTTTTGAAATGTTAGGTAATTTTAGTTTTGGAGATTATTTTAAACGTGAAGCCATTCAGTTTGCTTGGGAGTTATTAACTGACGTTAATTGGTTCAATTTATCTAAAAATAGATTATGGGCAACAGTGCATATTTGCGATGATGAGTCTTATGATATTTGGTCAAAACAAATAGATATCCCTAATGAACATATTGTTAGAATTGGTAGCAATACAAATGATTTTTGTGATTCTGATAATTTTTGGCAAATGGGAAATATTGGGCCTTGTGGACCTTGTTCAGAAATATTTTATGATCGCGGCGATCGATTTCAAGGAGGACCTCCTGGCAGTTTAGAAGAATTTGGGGAAAGATATGTTGAAATTTGGAATTTAGTATTTATACAATTTGATCGTCAAGAAAACGGTCATATTTTATCACTTCCTATGCTATCAGTAGATACTGGAATGGGTTTAGAACGTATTACTTCAATTTTACAAGGAGTAAATAGTAGTTTTTCTATTGATGTATTTAAAAAATTAATATCTTCTATATCTCGAATTATGAAAATTAATGATATCGATACAAATAGATCTGTGTATGTGATCGCTGATCATATTCGTACATGTTCATTTTTAATCCAAGATGGAGTCCTTCCTTCTAATGAAGGACGCGGTTATGTATTACGCCGTATTATTCGTAGAGCTATTCTGCATGGAAAAAGGTTAGGTGTAAATGATATTTTTTTTTACAAATTAGTTTTTCCTCTTGTTAAATATATGCATCATATAGTTGATACTTTACATGAAAAGAAAGATTTTATAGCAGAAATTTTACTTAGTGAAGAAAAATTATTTCAAGATACTTTAAAAAGAGGTTTAGAATTATTAGAAAAACAATTAATACGATTAAAAGGAGATTGTCTAAATGGTGAAGTGGCATTTAATTTATATGATACTTATGGATTTCCATTTGAATTGACTCGAGATGTCTGTTTAAAACGTGGCATATATGTAGATCAATCAGGATTTGATCAAGCTATGTTGACACAAAAAAAATGTGCGAAAGAATCAAATAAATTTAATATAACTTATGCCCAGTTATCACTTTGTAATGCATCAAGCATATTTGTTGGGTATGATAAACTTACTTGTAAATCCCGGGTAATAGCATTGTTCCAAAACAATAAATCAATAAATACAATTTATACAGAAGAAGAAGGAATAGTGATTCTGAATAATACTCCTTTTTATGGAGAATCTGGGGGTCAAATTGGGGATTGTGGTCAATTAAATACTGTATCTGGACGTTTTCAGGTTACCAATACGAAAAAATATGGACCAACAATAGGTCATTTAGGAATAGTCAATAGCGGGACTATTAGCGTTGGAGAGGAAATAGTTGCTCAAGTAGATCAACATAAAAGGAAATGTATTTCTTTAAATCATTCCGCTACGCATTTACTGCATGCTGCGTTGTCTCAAGTTCTCGGATCTCACGTAACGCAAAAGGGATCTTTGGTAAGCGATCGATACTTACGGTTTGATTTTTATCATCATGAAATGATGACGACAAAACAAATGAATACAGTAGAAAATATTGTAAATGAGCAAATTTGGAAGAATTCTCCTATTACAGTTGACGTTATGCCAATAGAAGTAGCTAGAGATAGTGGAGTTGTAATGTTGATAAATAAACAATATGACAAAAAAGTTCGTGTTCTAAAAATAGGAAATTTTTCTACTGAATTATGCGGAGGAACCCATGCTGAGCATACTGGAGAAATTGGTATATTTGTAATCACCAAAGAATGTAGCATTGCTGCTGGTATTAGACGTGTTGAAGCGGTAACTAATAACGTAGCATTATCTATAATACGTCAATATAAAATGTTACTTAAAAATATTTTTCAATCGACTCAAAGTGATGATAAAAATATTTTAAGTAAAATACATGAATTTAAATGTCGTTATCAAAAATTAGAAAAAGAAATAGATTCTTTAAGAAGTCAACAGACTATACAACAAAGTTTATCCTTCATTAAGGATATTTGTTATATTAAAGATGTACGAGTCTTAATTAAGCAAGTTGTTAATATGACGCCAAAAACGTTACTTAATATGACAGATTGTATTAAATATCAGTTAAAATCAGGAGTGATTATTCTTATTAATATCAATAAAAACAACAAAATTAATTTAGTAGCAGCTGTAACTAAAGATTTAATAGAACGTAATCGCATAAATGCTCTATCTTTAGTTCAATGTATCATAAATATCCTTGGCGGAAAAGGTGGAGGTAGACCTGATTTTGCTCAAGCCGGTATTAACAATATGGTAACTACATCCAAAGTATCTATTGAAGTAAATTCCTTATTACATAATATATTGTAAATAATTACATAATTATATTAAAAGTTGTTTTAAAATAAAAAATCATTAATGTGTTCTTAAAATGGCGTGCTAAAATTTTACAAAAAGTATAAATATCATATGCAGATGTTTATTCATGTTGTTCAGAAATTTTAAAAATAGTAAAATTCAAGAAGTCCGGTTATTTGAATTTTTCAAGGAGTAAAGAATGCTTATTCTGACTCGACGAGTTGGTGAAACTCTCGTCATTGGAGATGAGGTTACAGTAACTGTATTAGGTATTAAAGGGAACCAAGTTCGTATTGGTGTAAATGCTCCCAAGGAGATATCTATACACCGAGAAGAAATTTATCAACGTATCAAAGCTGAAAAATCACAACAGAACTTGTGCTAAATTTGTTATTTTTTTAAAAATAATTTTCTAAACTAGTAGTTTTATGACCAAAAAATTTAGTTGTAAATTACATAAAAACAACGTAATGTAACAGAGAATTTTTTGATCATAAGAAAAAACAAAATAGACCAATAACTGGAATGGATAAAATATTCAGTGAGGTGGCCGAGTGGCTGAAGGCACTCCCCTGCTAAGGGAGTATATGGTTTTAACGCTGTGTCGAGGGTTCAAATCCCTCCCTCACTGTTAGTAGCGACGATGCACCCGTAGCTCAATTGGATAGAGCACTCGGCTACGAACCGAGCGATCGGAGGTTCAAATCCTCTCGGGTGTATTGTGTGTTATTTGAAATTATTGAATAGTAAAAAATTTAATTAATTATATAAACACTTTTCCTTCATTATAATGAAGGCTAGGAATATTAAAGATTGTGTTTATGATTATTCAATATGATCATATAATTAAATTTGTTCGTATATTTGCTTTGATTTTGAGCCATAGAAATGTTTAAAAACTTATCCAATAAAATATCACAATCAATACGTAATATTGTTGGTTCTGGGCGTCTAACAGAAAACAATATTAAAGAAACTTTAAATATAGTTAAGATTGCTTTACTGGAAGGAGATGTAGCATTACCCGTAGTACACAGTTTTGTTAATAAAGTTAAAGAAGGCATAATAGGAAACGATATAAACAAACATTTAACTCCAGGTCAAGAATTTATTAAAATTATGCATTCCTCTTTAGTAAAAATTATGGGAAAAGGATCAAATGATTTAAATTTAAATACTCAAATACCATCAATAATATTAATAGTAGGCGCACAAGGTTCTGGGAAAACTACTACTACCGGAAAACTTGCGAAATTTTTAAAAATAAAAAAAAATAAAAGAATATTAGTAGCGTCAACTGACGTGTATAGACCGGCAGGCATGCAACAATTAAAATCATTGATAAAATCTGAAGATATAATTTTTTTTGAAGATTGTAATGTTCAGAATAAACCAATTGATATATTGAAAGCAGCAGTCATTGCATCACGATCACTGTCTTATGATGTTTTGTTAATAGATACTGCTGGTTGCTTAGATACAGATGATTATTTGCTTTCAGAACTATCTGAAATGCATGGTTTTGTTAATCCAATAGAAACTTTATTCATTGTAGATTCTATGATTGGACAAGTAGCTATTAATAGTATAAATGTGTTCAATAAAACTTTGCCATTAACCGGAATTATTCTAACTAAGTTAGACGGGGATTCACGTGGAGGCGTGGCTTTATCTATTAAATATCTTACTGGAAAACCCATAAAATTCATAGGAACAGGAGAAACAATCGATGCATTAGAGCCTTTCAATTCATACAGAATAGCTGGACGCATACTTGGGATGGGTGATATACTTTCATTAATCGAAGATATTGATAACCAAGCAGAATGGGTTAAAGAAAAAAAACACATTAATAAAAACAATACAGATTTTAATTTATATGATTTTTTAGGTTATATAAAACAGATACGTAGTATGGGAGGAATTAATAAAATAATAAGTAAACTACCTCTTAATCTAGGGGTGAACTTAGATAGTATTCAATCATATACTCATGACAATACGTTCACACGTATGGAAGCTATAATTAACTCTATGACTTCGGAAGAGCGTATGAATCCCAAAATAATTACAGGATCTAGAAAAAAACGTATTGCTAATGGATCTGGAGTACATGTACAGGATGTTACAAAGTTATTAAACACATTTAATCATATACGTATTACAATACAGAAAATAAATAAGAATGAAGTATTTCGAATAATAAGTACATTAAAAAATAAAATATCATCTAAATTTACAATTAATTAAAAAATATTTTGTTGTTGAAATAGGTAGATATATTCATATCCTTGATTATAAGTTTATTGATTTTTTGGTTATTAATTTAAGGTTATATACTTATGGTAAGAATTAGATTAGCGCGGGGGGGTCATAAAAAAACTCCTTTTTATCACATAGTTATTACTGACAGTAGAAATGCACGTGATGGCCGCTTTATTGAACGTGTTGGATTTTTTAGTCCAATTACATTTGGGGATCGTGCTGGATTACATGTAAATACAGAACGTATAAAATATTGGTTACACAGAGGAGCGAGTCCATCTAATCGTGTTTTAAAATTGATAAAGAATTTATGAAACACGATGAATATTCAAGAGACAAAGAGAATGTTACAACGCCGCCACTTCATCCCGTAGTGATAGGAAGAATAATGGGCGCATATGGTATATTAGGGTGGGTACGGATAATTGCATTTACTGAAAAACATGATAATATGTTTTATTATAGTCCGTATTTTACTATCATCCAATCTACATGGAAAGAAATTTTTTTAGATAAATGGAAACTGATTGGGAAATGTTATATCGTTAAAATGAGAGGAATCTCAAACAGAGATGCTGCTCAATCATTAAGTCATTGTGATATCATTATTGATGAAACACAATTTCCATGTATAAAGGATGATGAATATTATTGGAAAGATTTAATAGGATGTGTAGTAATTACTGTACAGGGAGTCCTTTTAGGAGATATTATCAGTATAATAGAAACTACAGCAAATGATGTTTTGGTAGTAAAAATACATCAGTATAATTCTTATAAAGTCAAGAACTGCCTTATTCCTTTTCTTATCAAGAGAGTTATTAAAAATGTTAATCTTGTCACGCGTATTGTTACCGTAGATTGGGATCCTAATTTTTAATTTTTTAAAATAAAGTATAAAAAATATGTTGTTAGGTGTGATCACTTTATTCCCGGATATGTTTCAGTCTATTGTCCGTTACGGAATAGTAGGTCGAGCAATTCGAAGGGGTATTCTTGCTATAAAATTGTGGAATCCGCGCGTGTTTACATATGATCGACACCACAGCGTAGATGCTCGTCCCTATGGAGGAGGGCCGGGCATGTTAATGATGATTGAACCCCTGAGAAATGCAATCAATCAAGCAAAAGATGAATTAGGAAATAATATTAAAGTGATTTATCTTTCTCCTCAAGGAAGAAAGCTGGAGCAAAAATATGTATATAAATTAGCATATGATCATCAGAAATTGATTTTAGTTTGTGGTAGATATCAAGGTATTGATGAAAGATTAATTCAAACGGAAATTGACGAAGAGTGGTCCATAGGAGATTATATACTTAGCGGAGGAGAATTAGCAGCAATGGTATTAATAGATGCGATATCTAGAGTTCTTCCTGGCGTATTAGGAAATCAAGATTCAAAAGAATCAGATTCTTTTTCCAAAGGAAGATTAGATTGTCCACATTATACTCGACCAGAAACTTTTGATGGTATGAAGGTACCATCGGTATTATTATCAGGAAATCATGATAGGATTCATCGTTGGAAACAAAAACAAGCTTTGGGTTGTACTTGGATTAAAAGACCGGATTTACTTAATGATACGCAATTAACTGATGAGGAAAAAAATTTACTTTCCGAATTTAAAAATGAATGCTTATTATTAAGCAAAAAAAATAGGAAATAATATATATGAGCGAATCAATAAATAATTTTGAAAAAAAACAAATGAAAAAAAGCATACCGCACTTACACCCAGGTGATACAATAGAAGTGAAAACATGGGTCATTGAAGGTAGTAAAAAACGCCTACAAATTTTTGAAGGTGTGGTTATTTCTACTAAAAACCGTGGATTACATTCTGCGTTTACTGTAAGGAAAATTTCTAGTGGAGAGGGTGTAGAACGAGTATTTCAATCATATTCTCCTGTGATTGAAGAAATTAAAATTAAACGATTTGGTATCGTTCGTCGTGCTAAGTTATATTATTTACGTAATCTTAGCGGAAAATCAGCACGAATTAAAGTACGTACGCATTCATGATATTTTTTATTAAAAGTATTCAATATAAGCTTATATATATTATCAAGTAAACGCTTAGTGTTAATTGTAAAACCAGTTTTATAGTCATTCAGATATATTTATCTTGCATAACATAATCAATTAATTCAAAATATTTTAATATTAAAATTTTTTAAAAAGTCATACGTCATTAAAATAACGGTGACATATGTTAAAATTTTAAAAACTACATTCCATACCATGTGTTATATGAGTAATAATACATTCACATAGATACGTGTGCTTACATTATTAACAGAATCTCATATAAGTTCAAAAATTAAATGTAACTCAGTTAATCAATTTATAATAATTTATTAACAATAATAATATAAAACTATATTTACATTAGTTTTATATGTGTATCATAATATGATATATATTATCATTTTTATGATCATTTTAGTTTCATGAACTTATTATATAATACCTAATTATATCAAGGATAATAATATGCAGAAAAATGAGCGCCACAGTGTCTATGTCAATAACACATATTCAATAATTACTCCTGAACAATTAAAAACTCAATTTCCTGTAACACATTTGGAACAGAAAACCATCGCGGATTCTCAAAATATAATTATGAATATTATTCACAGACGCGATCCGCGCCTACTGGTGATATGCGGTCCTTGTTCTATTCATGATGTTAATGCCACTTTTGATTACGCTGACAAATTAAAAACCTTATCAACAGAATTGCAGGATCAATTATATATCGTTATGCGTGTATATTTAGAAAAACCTCGTACTAGTATTGGTTGGAAAGGATTAATTAACGATCCGCATATGAATGGCTCCAACGATATTGAATTGGGTTTAAAGACTGCTCGACATATGTTGGTTAAATTAATAAAAATTGGATTACCACTTGCTACTGAAGTATTAAATCCGTATATTCCACAATATATTGGAGAGCTATTCAGTTGGTCATCTATTGGGGCGCGTACTACAGAATCCCAAATACATCGAGAAATAGCTTCTGGATTGTGTACGCCTGTAGGATTCAAAAATAGTACTAATGGAAATTTTTCTAATGCAGTTAATGCGATACACGCTGCAATGATGCCTCATCGTTACATTAGCATTAATCAATCGGGTCAAGTATGTTTACTACATACTAAAGGTAATCTTAATGCTCATATAATTTTACGAGGAGGAGAAAATCCTAATTATTATCCCGAAGATATTATTGGTTGTGAAAAAAAAATAAAAGAAGCAGGATTGCCCTTAGCATTAATGGTAGATTGCAGTCATGGTAATTCTAACAAAGATTATCGTCGTCAAATTGATGTAGCAAGGTCTATTTTACATCAAATTAAATATGGAAACCGGTCTATTATTGGATTGATGATTGAAAGTTATATTTATCCTGGCAATCAATCTATAAATTTATCATCTTCTACAACTCAATACGGGGTATCAGTTACCGATGCGTGCATAGATTGGAAAACAACCAAACACTTACTGTATGATTTGCATAAAGAATTAAAACCATTTCTTATCAATCGTATATCAGGAGATGGAATGGCATGACAAAGAAATTAAATACTTTGCGAAACAGCATCGATAAAATAGATCAGAATTTATTAAAGTTATTATCTAAACGATTTTCTTTAGTCTCTGAAGTAGGAGAAATAAAAAGTCGTTATGGATTGTTTATTTATTCACCAGATAGAGAAGAAATGTTGGTTGCCAGTCGGAGGCGAGAAGCATTAGAATTAGGTATTTCTCCAGATTTAGTAGAAGATATATTGCGCCGTATTATAAGTGAATCTTATTCTAATGAGAATGAAAAAGGATTTAAAACGTTGCATCCAAATTTAGGTCCAGTTGTTATAATTGGTGGAAAAGGGCGAATGGGCCAATTATTTTATAAAATGTTGACTTTATCTGGATATAAAGTACGAATTTTAGATAAAGGCGACTGGGTACATGGAAAATCAATGCTGACAGATGCCGGTATGGTGATCATCAGTGTTCCTATTCATTCAGTTACTGATGTAGTTGATAAATTATCATATTTACCTCAAAACTGCATTATAGTAGATTTATCATCTGTAAAAAAAATATCCTTAAACGCTATATTAGCTATACATAGTGGTCCAGTATTAGGATTACATCCTATGTTCAACCCAGATTATGGAAGTATGGTAAAACAAGTAGTAATTTACTGCGAAGGACGTTATCCAGAATCGTATCAATGGTTATTAGAGCAAATACAATTGTGGGGCGCAAGGTTACATTTCTGCAATACAACAGAACATGATCAATATATGAGTATTATGCAAGGATTATGTCATTTTATTACTTTTGTAACTGGATATTATTTTTCAAAAGAAAACGTTAATTTAAAACAAATGCTGTCTCTTTCTTCGCCCACATTTCGATTAAAATTAATAACAATAGGGAGATTATTTGCTCAAGATCCTCAGTTATATGCAGATATCATCATGAATTCCAAAAACAATCTCATATTAATTAAACGTTATTATAGAAGATTAGGTAGGCTTTTGATATTATTAGAGCGGAATAAAAAACAAGAATTTATTGATCAATTTAAAAAAATTCAAAATTGGTTTGGTTCATATACCGATCTTTTTTTTGAAGAAAGTCGTAAAATATTGCGTCAAATTAATAATTATAAAGATAATGTATAACGTAAATAATAATCTTAATAATTTATATGTAATTATATTTAATAATTTTTAATTAAATTATATTTGTTTCGATCCAAAAGTTTCCTATATAAGATAATTTTTAATTTGAATATTATTTTATATACTAATTGTGTATTTATTTTTTAATATTGTTGAAATAGTACCATACTATTACATATCTATTATTTGCTGTATTTAGCTTTTAAATGACATGGTCAATAACATATAATTATAATAATTTTCTATTATAATGGAAAATTTCATCAGTAGGCGGCGTCACTTGATAACAACCTAATATTTTTAATGAATAAGCGATTTTTTGTAATTCTGTAAGAATATTTTGTATGTATATGTCATTTATATGCGCCATCATTTCAATAATAACTATATTTTTTGATTTTTCATATGATAAAAGACGTGGTCTTAAATAAGTTATTTTAGTATTGTAAAATTGTAATACTTTTAATATTTCACATAATTTCTCTGATTGCTTCTCAATAGAGATAATAAGAATGGTTTTTGCGGCCATAGAATGATTAAAAACTGCAATATTTTTACTTTTTAAAACAATAAATCTAGTTGTATTTTTATGAGAATTAGAAAGATTATATGTCAATAGTGCATGCAATCCATAAATTTGTCCTCCTTGCATACTACCTAAAGCTCCTGAATTAGATTGATTTAGTTTAGATACTATTTTCATGGCAACTGCGCTACTTTCACAGAATACAATTTTCCATTCCGAGAAATGTTTTAAAAATTCACTGCATTGTTGAACAGGTTGAGGATGACTGTATATAATTTGAATTTGATTTATATCAGTATGATTATTAACTAAAATACAATGCTTTATAGGAATAGTAATTTCATCTACTAACAACAATCGGGTGTTTAGTAATAAATCACCTATTTCATCAATTAATCCAGAACTAGAATTTTCGATAGGAACTACACCATATTCTGCATAATCGCATTCTACTAAATCAAAAATATCATCAAATTTTCGACAACTATGCTCTATTACTTGATTAAAATGGCGGTTACTAGCATACTGCATAGTGGCAATATGAGAATATGATCCTTTAGGACCTAGAAATGCTATATGCACGATAGATTTGTAAATCATAACAAAACTCATTACCGTAATATTTTAATATTCAAATATAATATTTTAGTCAATTGTGGTTGCCGTAATGTCACTAGTATCATTATAAATTGATATTTATTTGTATGGATAAATATTACATTCCTTATGTATATTATATGTATATGTTAATTCAATTAATACATGTTTTAAACATTGTTTTAATCATATGATATCTACTAACATAGATGTTATACTTATAAAAGTATATTGCTTTAATATGCTGGATTAGCCGCAATGATTCTTGCTACTTTGTTAGCTTGATCTGGCAAATGTATATTTTGATAAGCTTGCTGCATATAATACAGTGCTTTACGAGTTGCTTGAGTATCTGGAAAGTGATATAACATTTTTTCTACGCGCGCTATTACTGATATATAAGCATATTTTTTAGAATAAAATTTCACAATAGAAAGTTCATATTCAGCTATTCTGTTTTTTAAAAAAATTAAACGTTTATAAGCGTCTACAGAATATCGACTATCCGGATATTGACGTATAAGCCTTACAAAGGTATGGAATGCTATACATGCATACATGGGATTACGATCAAACCAGTTTATATTTAAATATTTTATTAATTTTTTATTGTCTTCGTCTAAGCACATGTTGATTACGCCATGCATGTATAATACATAATCAAAATGTTTATGATTAGGGTATAATTTGAAAAAATGTTCTACATAATTATTTGCGGATTTTAAATCGTTTAATTTGTAATGAGCATAAATTAAGTCTAAATAAATTTGTTGCGGACAAGGGTCTAATAAATACAAATTTTGCAAATTTATCAAATCCTGTGTAGCTTCTTTATAATCAGCGTTATACAATTTATCTTCAGCAGATTTGTACAGATCATAAGCAGAAGCATGTAAAATGTTAACAGAAGCAGAGGTATAAGAAATCATAATGATACTAATAATTAATATCGTTGTTGTATAGTGTTGAATACGTCTCATAAAACTTTTTATTAATACTCCCTAGTAATATATAAATATTAGCAAATAATATGTATGTATATTTGTTTAAATAAATGCACCATACAACAATTTGGTTAAATTTAGCATTCACCCGCATATCAATATGATAACATCTGAATCTTATATTATAAAACCTATGATTGTACAGGTATCTCAATCTGGAAAACGATTAGATTGTGTTCTTTCTGAATTACTGCCAAATTATTCACGTTCTAAAATAAAATGTTGGATCCTCTCTAAAAAAGTAAACGTTAATAATCAGACGGTTATTATACCTAAAAAAAAAATGATGGGCGGTGAATTTATTGAAATAAAAGATATTATTGATGTCGATAATGATAGTATAGTTCCTCAAGATATTCCTCTTGACATTGTATATGAAGACAATGATATTGTAGTAATAAATAAAGCAAAAAATATGGTAGTTCATCCTGGTGCCGGCAATCATTCAGGTACTATACTAAATGCTTTGTTATATAAATATCCAGCTATCACGGAAGTATTCCGATCAGGTATTGTTCAACGGTTAGATAAGGACACTACTGGTTTAATGGTCGTCGCTAAAACTATGATTGCATATCATAGTTTGTTACGATTATTTAAAAAAAGAAAAATTATTAGGGAATATGACGCGGTAGTTCTTGGAAATTTTTTACATAATGAAGGAACAATCAACCAACCTATTCGAAGACATGCTGTTCATCGTACTCGCATGACAGTTAACCCTATGGGAAAATCGGCTATAACCCATTATTCTATCATAGAATCATTTGGAATGTATACTAGAATTCGTGTACGCCTTGAAACTGGAAGAACTCATCAAATTCGTGTGCATATGGCTTATATTAATCATCCATTGTTAGGAGATCATAAATACGGCAAATCAACTTATTTTATTAAGGGTGTATCGGATGCAGTCAATGACTGTTTACATGTTTTAAATCGTCAAGCATTACACGCAACTACGTTGCAATTATGTCATCCTATTACTAAAATAAAAATGAAATGGGATATACCTTTACCGAAAGATATTATAAAATTGATAAATATATTAAGAAAAAAATGAAAGATATGTTAAATAGCGTTATCTATTTCTATAATAGAGATTTTTGTCGTGTACTATTATTACTAAATATAATTACTGACTTATGATTTTTCTCGGAAAATTACATCATAAATTCACTGTAGTTAAATACCATATATTGATAAATTTATGGTTGTATTGATCTTGAGACGAATAAAAATATGCTTTTATTCCAGTGGTTTAGATGGTTGAATTTTAAGTAATTAATCGCCATATCAATACATATGCATATCAGTTAACAGTATGTAATTATTTAGTTATTATTATAAGGGGAAAATGAATGTTATGCGGTTAGATCATTTTACTCATGATTTTCAATTAGCTATTTCTGATGCTCAATCTATAGCACTTAGAAAAGATAATCAGTTTGTTGAACCTATTCATGTGATGCTCGCTTTCTTAAAAGAAAAAAATGGATCAGTATATCAGGTACTGGAGCACGCTGGGATTGATATGTATCAGTTCACTACATTAGTTGAAGAAGCATGCGATCGTATACCGAAGGTAGAAGGTATTGGTGGAGATATTCAATGTTCTCATGATTTAATTAGAATATTGCATTTATGTGATAAATTAGCACAAAAACATAATGATACTTTTATTGCTTCAGAAATGTTCGTTTTAGCAGCCATTGAATCTCATGGAGCATTAAATGATTTATTAAAAAAATTTGGAGTAGCTCCAGAAAATATAAAAAAATCAACAAACTATATACGTAATAATCGCGCGGTTGACAATCAACAATCAGAATCTCAACGTCAAGCGTTGCAAAAATTTACTGTAGATATAACTAAATTTGCAGAACAAGGTAATCTTGATCCTGTTATTGGTCGAGATGAAGAAATTCGTCGTACTATTCAGGTGTTACAGAGGCGTACCAAAAATAATCCTGTTCTTATCGGACAACCGGGAGTAGGAAAGACTGCTATTGTGGAAGGATTAGCGCAACGTATTATTAATGGTGAGGTCCCGGAAGGACTCAAACATAGTCGCATATTAGCTTTAGATATGGGAGGATTGTTAGCGGGAACAAAGTATAGAGGAGAGTTTGAAGAGCGTTTAAAAAGCGTATTACATGATGTATCTAAAGAAGATAGTAATATCATTTTATTCATTGATGAATTACATACTATGGTTGGAGCGGGTAAAACTGATGGAGCAATGGATGCAAGTAATATGCTTAAACCAAGACTAGCTAGAGGTGAGTTACATTGCGTAGGAGCAACTACACTTGATGAATATAGTAAATATATTGAAAAAGATGCAGCTTTAGAAAGACGTTTTCAAAAAATATTCATTTCCGAGCCTAGCGTTGAAGATACCATAGCTATTCTTCGTGGGTTAAAAGAACGTTACGAATTGCATCACAACGTTCACATTACTGATCCAGCAATAGTGGCTGCTGCAATTTTATCACACCGATATATTTCTGATCGTCAGTTACCTGATAAAGCCATTGATTTGATTGATGAAGCTGCTTCTAGCATTCGTATACAAATAGACTCTAAACCAGAAGAATTAGATAGATTAGAACGGCGCATCATACAGTTGAAATTAGAACAACAAGCATTAAAAAAAGAATCAGATGATGCTAGCACAAAACGATTAAACCTCTTAACTACTGAGTTAATTCAAAAAGAACAAGAGTGTATTCAGCTTGAAAAAGAATGGAAAAATGAAAAAGTTTCTTTATCTAACGCTCAAAATATTAAATCTGATTTAGAACAAGCAAAAATTGCTATCGACCAAGCACGCCGCATTGGTGATTTAGCGCGTATGTCTGAACTACAATATGGTAAGATTCCAGAATTAGAAAAAAAACTATCTACAATATTGCAATCTAATAATAAAAAAATACGTCTTTTACGAAATTGTGTTACTGATATAGAAATTGCTGCAGTATTATCTCGTTGGACTGGTATTCCCGTATCTCGCATGTTAGCAAGTGAAAAAGATAAATTATTAGATATGGAACATGCTTTGCATCAATTAGTTGTTGGGCAAAATGAAGCAGTCAAGGCAATATCTCATGCTATTCGTCGGAGTCGTTCTGGATTATCTGATCTTAAACGTCCAATTGGTTCATTTATGTTTTTAGGGCCTACTGGGGTAGGAAAAACTGAATTGTGCAAAGCATTGTCTACTTTTCTTTTCGATACTAGTAATGCAATGGTACGTATTGATATGTCTGAATTTATGGAAAAACATTCTGTATCAAAATTATTAGGAGCTCCTCCTGGTTATATTGGATATGAATCAGGGGGATATTTGACTGAATCGATACGTCGTAGGCCATATTCTGTTATTTTGTTAGATGAAATAGAAAAAGCACATTCAGAAATTTTTAATGTATTATTACAAGTTTTAGACGATGGGCGCTTAACAGATGGGCATGGACGTACGGTAAATTTTAATAATACCGTCATCATTATGACATCTAATTTAGGGTCGGATTTCATTCAAAAACGTTTTGGAATTGTAGATTACCAAGAAGTTAAAGTTACAGTATTAAACATAGTTAATCAACATTTTCGGCCAGAATTTATTAACAGAATAGATGAAATAGTAGTGTTTCATCCACTTAGCCTTGAACATCTTATGAAAATTGCTAGTATTCAACTACAGCGCTTGTGTGATCGTTTAGAAGAAAAAGGATATCCGAATACTAACATCACTAATGCAGTCCTGGTATTTTTATCAAAAATTGGATTTGATCCGGTATACGGTGCACGTCCGTTAAAACGTGCTATACAACAACACATTGAAAATTCATTATCTCAAAAGATAATATCTGGGCAATTGCTGCTAGGTAAAAAAATTACTTTAGATGTTGTAAATAATACAATCGTCTTTATTCAATGAAATTTAGAAAATTTCTAACATGAGATTATTTTAAAAATTTTGAATAATTTTAATAAAGCAATCACATTGTATATTGATATATAATGGCTATTTTTTCATGTTCCCGTACAATATAGCATAAATTTTTATTCGTACTTTATGTTGAAAATTATAAATTAAATAATTGTTTTATAATGATAAAAAAAGATAAGAACTGATATTATACAGCAACTGAAAATAAAATAAATGCAATTATATTTTTAGTATAATTGAAATTACGGATCGATGTATGAATAAAATTTAATAATTATCATAAAAATAATATACTTAATACCTTTGTTTAAAATAAGTAAATGTATGAAGCATCGCTTTCAATTAAAATCATTTAATACTTTTTCAGTTAATGCATTTGCTAAAAGTATAGTAACGGCACATCATGAGCATACATTATTAAAGTTTTGGAGAAAAGCTTATAGTAAAGGCAAGCCTGTTCTTATTTTAGGAGGCGGTAGTAATATTTTATTTTTAGAAAACTATGTTGGAACAATATTATTAAATAGGATAAAGGGTATTTTTATTACAGAGAATGAAACGGCATGGCAATTACATGTTGGAGCTGGAGAAAAATGGGACGAATTGGTAATTTATACTATCAAAAAAAACATACCGGGGCTAGAAAATTTAGCATGTATTCCAGGGTATGTGGGGGCTGCTCCAATTCAAAATATTGGGGCTTACGGCGTTGAGTTATCTCAAATATGTGAGTATGTAGATGCAATAGACTTATATAGTGGAAAAAAAATTCGTTTCGCTTGTTCTGAATGTGATTTCAAATATAGAGATAGTATTTTTAGAAATTGTTTGGAGAAATATGCAATCGTGGCTGTAGGATTGAGATTGCGTAAAAAGTGGAAACCTATATTAAATTATCATGAATTAGCTCATTTAGACAAATTTCATATTACACCTCGTCAAGTTTTTAATTTTATTTACATAATTAGACATAAAAAATTACCAGATCCTGTTTTGGTGGGAAATGCTGGTAGTTTTTTTAAAAATCCAATAATAGATATTAAAACAGCACGTTGTTTGTCTCAAATGTATCCAAATATGCCTTATTATTGTCAAAAAGATGGTAGGATAAAATTATCAGCAGGATGGTTAATAGAACATTGTCAACTAAAAGGTTATGTTTTTGGGGAAGCAGCAATATATCCTAAACAGGCATTAGTATTGATTAATAGCAAAAAAATAGCTACTGGAACTGAAATTGCAGCGCTAGCTCTGTACATATATAATAAGGTTGCAGAGAAGTTTAATATTTATTTACAACCTGAAGTGAGACTAATTGGTAATTATGGAGAAATAAATCCAAAAAAATTATTCATGTAGTAGATAATTACTATATGTATGTTATCCCAAAATTTGAAGTTAGATATATTTCTAATAATTTTTATTTGAAAATAGAATTAAAAATATATTTGCGTAGTAGAATTTAATGAAATTAAATATAAATATCAATTTATTTTTTTGGAGATTTGAAAACCTTGCTAAGGTATAATGAAAATTATAGTTTTCCCACATTCCACCCTTTTTTAAACGAATCTGAAATTTTAACACAATTACCCGAAGGTAGGGTAATTGTGTTAAATAGAGTTAATTCAACCAACCAATATATAATAGACAACATTCCACATGTAAAATCGGGCGACGCTTGTGTTACAGAACACCAAACACAAGGAAGAGGAAGACGTGATAAAATTTGGGTGACGCCTGTTGGAGAAGGTATTTGCTTATCTATTTATTGGAAATTAAATAAGATTCCGCCAACGATGATTGAATTTAGCTTAATGATAAGCATTGTTGTGGCAAAAATATTAAAGAATTTAGGCGCGTCTCAGATTAAAATCAAATGGCCTAATGATTTGTATATTTATGGACGAAAATTGGCAGGAATTTTAATCGAAATTATAACAAGAACTGATAATATTACTCATATAATAATAGGTATTGGTATTAATTTATCTATACGCACGCATGCCACATTAAATACTAAAATTGGTAAAAATTGGATTGATTTAATGGATATCGGCATCATGATTGATCGCAATATTTTAGTCGCAACGCTTATTCATGTATTGCGTAAGAAATTAAAAGATTTTATGCTTTTTGGGTTTACTCCATTTATTACATATTGGAAAGTTTTTGACTGTTTATATAATAAACCAGTCACATTATTAGTTGGGAGTCGTACAATATGTGGCACAGCTCTCGGGATAAATATACATGGAGCCCTAATAGTGGATCAAACGAGTTCAGTATGTTATTACTCTGGAAATAATATTTCTGTTTATATATCTTAAAAATATAATTTTTATTTAAAAATTTTAATATTAAAATATTTTGAATCTATACGATATTAACCATTAAAATAATCATGTAATTAACATACATCCCATAGTTATTGTAATCTAATATGATTAGGTCTAAATGTTTCAGTAATAAAAAAATGGATACTAACGATAACCATAAAGAGTTAAAATTATTATTTTTTATAATTGTTGTTATTTTCTTAATTGAACGTTGTTTATTATATGATTTACGTCTTTTCTTAAAATTAAATTTGCGCGTTCCCGGGTAGGTAAAATATTTTCTTGCAAATTCAGTTTATTTATTTTAGTCCATATTTGCGAAGCAATAGAAATTACATTTTTTTTAGATAATTGAGTATAACGATAGAAATAAGAATCAGGATAAGAAAAAGTAGTGTAACAAAATTTCAAAAATCTATCGATATACCATTCTTGTAGTAAATATTCTGGAGCATCAACATAAATAGAAAAGTCAACAAAATCAGATACAAAAACACAAGGTAAGTTATAATGATAATCGTAATTAGTTTGTAAAACATTTAATCCTTCCAAAATAAGAATATCTGGTTTATAAATTACCTGTTGAACATTAGGAATAATGTCATATATTACATGAGAATATACAGGAATTGTCATTGATTGAACTCCAGATTTAACTTTGGAAACAAAATTTACTAAATTAGTCATATCATAAGATTGCGGAAAGCCTTTTTTTTTCATTAAACGTCGTTTTTTTAATACTTTATTAGAATGCAAAAATCCATCAGTTGTTACTAATTCCACAACACGGTGTTCAGGCCATCTACTAAGCAAAGCTTGTAAAACTCTAGCTGTAGTGCTTTTCCCGACAGCGACTCCGCCAACGATACCAATAATATATGGTATATGTTGGTTTTGAATACTTAAAAATTGTTCTAAAATATTTTGTCGTTTTATATGTGAACAAATATATAGATTAAGCAATCTAGATAATGGTAAATAAATTTCTATTACTTCATTCATAGAAAGATTATCATTTATTCTTCTTAAATTGAGGATTTCTCTTGGAGATAATATTAATGGTATCTCCTCTCGAAAAGATGACCATTCCTTGCGATTGAAAGTTAAAAATGGAACAGACGAAACATGTAACATATTGTTTCTATTATCATAGATAAATGCTTATCTTATAGAATGAAACTTCATGTAAATACTTGATCAAAATAAAAGATTTAATTATAATTATGTATTATAATGGAAGCTCATGAAATAACTAATAATTTTAATTTTATTAAAATGTATTTATTTTTTACAAATGTTTTGAATAATTTTTGTATCTCAAATACAATAGTTTAACGAAGTTTGTTGCAAAACGTATGTTTATAAAAATAGAATCATTTTCGTTTTAAATGACATTAAAGTGATGCCGGTGTAGCTCAATAGGAAGAGCAACTGATTTGTAATCAGTAGATCAAAGGTTCGAATCCTTTTACCGGCATCTATAATATTTTGATGGGGTTCCCGAGTGGCTAAAGGGAGCAGACTGTAAATCTGTCGTCGTAGACTTCGAAGGTTCAAATCCTTCCCCCATCATTTTAATTATATATAAACAACAAATACATACATTATTATAATATCAAGAATACAGATTTTTTATTATGTAATAGTGGGCATCGTATAATGGTTATTACCTCAACCTTCCAAGTTGATGATGTGGGTTCAATTCCCACTGTCCGCTTATATAATGTAACTGAATTATGCTGATATAGCTCAGCTGGGAGAGCACACCCTTGGTAAGGGTGAGGTCAGCAGTTCGAATCTGCTTATCAGCACTGGCGTCATGTATCTTCTATTATTAAGAATAAGGAGATAGGCGATCATCAGTAGTGATACTGATGATGGTTTTTAAATATTTAATTCATATTTCAAAATTAAACAATATAATGTATGTCGATACCTTATCTAAGGAGGTGTTATGAAAGGAGATGATCACATTATTACTCATCTTAATAATTTGTTGAGCGATGAGCTGATCGCTGTAAACCAATATTTTTTACATTCTAAAATTTTTAAAAACTGGGGATTAGAACGTCTTAATAAGATAGAATATCAAGAATGTGTAGATGAATTGGACCATGCAGATCTTTATGCAAAACGTATTTTATTTTTGGAAGGTATGCCTACCTTGAGGAAATTTGATCCATTAAACATTAAAAAAAATATTGAAGATATTTTACGTACTGATCTTAGTTTAGAATTTCATAGTATTGAAAATTTACGAAAAGGCATCAAATACGCTGATTCAATACAAGATTATATATCCAGGGATATAATGATACAGATTCTTAAAGACGAAGAAAAGCACATCGATTTTTTAGAAACAGAGCTAAATCTCATGATAAAAATTGGTATGCATAATTACATACAATCACAGTTGAAAAAATAATTACATACTTATCAAAATGACATAAATTGTTTATAATATTTTTAATATTAAAAATTTTCCGATAATATTTTGGAATTTTATTCTGATTAATCTTGTTTTTTATTTGTTTACTGGTACACTTAAGTTTAAGTGACGTATTATTATAAATAATAATAACAAAATTAATTGGCATGTTCGATAGGAATAAAAACAGTTTTACATATAGGATATGTGATACAAAGACGGTTTTAGATGTTTGTTTTAAGTGTTCGGGTGAAACACACAAACAGGTCAGTGTAAAGTTGTTTATGAATAACTAATTTTTTAGGATCTATATTCAGCTATGCAAAATCAAAGGATCCGAATTCGTTTGAAAGCATTCGATCACCGGTTGATAGATAAGTCGACCGTAGAAATCGTAGAGACTGCTAAGCGTACTGGCGCTCAAGTGCGCGGTCCTATTCCTTTGCCTACTAGAAAAGAACGATTCACTGTTTTAATTTCTCCACATGTAAATAAAGATGCGCGGGATCAGTATGAAATACGAACTCACAAACGTTTGATAGATATTGTTGAACCTACTGATAAAACGGTAGATGCTTTAATGCGCTTAGATTTAGCGGCAGGAGTAGACGTACAAATTAGTCTCGGTTAGCATACTGAAGATACATCATAATCATTTATTTGTGTTTTATGTGTAAAATACTAATAACAATTTTGTACTAAAAGTAACAGAGGGGTTGTATCCATAATCATGCAAGGTCTAATTGGTCAAAAATTAGGTATGACTCGTTTGTTTAATAAAGATGGAGTATCTATCCCTGTAACTATGATTGAAATAACACCGCATCGTGTAACACAAATAAAAAATATTGAAAACGATGGATATTGCGCAGTTCAAGTAACTACTGGCATTAAAAACTTTAAACATATTAATAGACCAGAAGCAGGGCATATGATAAAGTCAGGAGTTGATGCTGGTCGTGGTGTGTGGGAGTTTCGTTGTGAAGAAGAAGGAATGTCACAGATATCATTAGGAGATATTATCACTATACAGATTTTTACAAATGTTAAAAAAGTTGATATTACAGGAATTTCTAAAGGAAAAGGTTTTGCAGGTACAATAAAACGTTGGAATTTTCATATGCAAGATGCAAGTCATGGTAATTCACTGTCACACAGAGCTCCTGGATCTATCGGTCAAAATCAAACTCCTGGTAGAGTATTTAAAGGTAAAAAAATGGCAGGGCAATTAGGAAATTATAAAGTTACGGTACAAAATTTAGATGTTGTTAATGTTGATGTAAAACTTAATTTATTGTTAGTTAAGGGTGCTGTTCCAGGAATAATTGGCGGTAATTTATCTATTAAAAAGTCTGTTAAAACAACTATTAGAGAGAAAATATAAATGGAATTAGAAATCAGGGATTTTACAACGGAAGTCAGTATTCCAGATTTAGATAAATTTTCTGTATCTGATGAAATTTTTAAATGTCCTTTTAATAAGGCACTAATACATCAAGTGATTTCTACTTACTTAACTAATTCTCGTCAAGGTACTCGATCTCAAAAGAGTCGATCAGAAGTTTCGGGTTCTAATAAAAAGCCTTGGCGTCAAAAAGGTACCGGTCGCGCGCGTTCTGGATCGGTAAAAAGTCCTATTTGGCGTTCTGGCGGAGTAACCTTCGCGGCTAAACCTAAGCTATATGTTCAAAAAATAAATAAAAAAATGTACAGAGGGGCAATAAGGAGCATTTTATCTAAATTAGTTTGTGATAATCGTTTATTTTTAGTAAAAAATTTATTTATAAAAGAACCAAAAACTAAATTATTATTAGAAAAATTAAGAACAATAACTCCAAAAAAAAGCATATTGATTTTTACCGATTTTTTGGATAAAAATTTGATTTTAGCATCACGTAACGTTCATAAAGTAGAAGTGCGTACTGCAACGCATATAGATCCAGTAAGTTTAATAAATTTTAACGTTACTTTAATTGCTGATAGCGTAATCAAGAAAATTGAGAAGCAGTTAGTATGATTTATCAAGAACGTTTATTAAAAATACTGAGATCGACACATGTCTCTGAAAAAACGTCCATTACATTGGAACGCAACAATGTTTTTTCTTTTAAAGTAGCAAAATATGCAACTAAAACAGATATTAAGAATGCTATCAATATGTTATTTTCTGTGAAAGTAGATACTATTAACACTATAATAGTCTCAGGAAAATCTAAAAGAACGGCTAATAAAATTGGTCGCCGTAGCAACTGGAAAAAAGCATATGTTGTTTTAGAAAAAGGCCAAAAAATTGATTTTATCAATACAGTAGAATAGATAAATACGGAAGATTAAAAGAGATGCCTATTATTAAATGCAATCCAACCTCTCCGGGTAGACGGCATGTAACTAAATTAGTGAACCCTGATTTATATAAAGGGAATCCTTTTTCTTCATTATTATCCAATAAAATTAATAATAGATCAGGAGGGCGTAATAATTACGGCCGTATTACTGTACGACATATAGGAGGGGGGCATAAAAAACGTTATAGAATAATTGATTTTAAGCGCAATAAGGATGGGATTGAAGCTGTAATCAAACGTTTAGAATATGATCCAAATCGTTCAGCAAATATAGCATTACTTTCATATAGAGATGGGGAGTATCGTTATATTTTAGCTCCAAAAGATGTGAAAATAGGAGATTTCGTAAGTTCTGGAATGAATGTTCCAATAAAACCAGGCAATGCTTTGCCTATGAGTAATATCCCGATAGGATCGGCTATTCATAATGTAGAAATGAAACCAGGGAAAGGTGGGCAATTAGCCCGATCTGCAGGATCTTACATACAAATTGTAGCTCGTGATGGAGAGTATATGATACTTCGTCTGCGATCTGGTGAAATACGAAAAATTCGCTGTGAGTGCCGAGCAACTGTAGGAGAGGTTGGTAATGCTGAACATATGTTACGTATGTTAGGTAAAGCTGGAGCTAACAGATGGCGTGGGACTCGCCCTACTGTACGGGGAACGGCCATGAATCCAATCGATCATCCTCACGGAGGTGGAGAAGGTAAGAATTTTGGAAAACATCCCGTATCTCCTTGGGGAATACAAACCAAAGGAAAAAAGACCCGTAGCAATAAACGTACTAATAAGTTTATATTATCTCATCGTAATAAATAAAATTTGAAGGATTAGGAATACAGTATATGTCGCGTTCTATTAAGAAAGGGCCGTTTATTGACTTGCATCTTCTAAAAAAAGTAGAAAAAGCAATAGAAACAGGTGATAAAAAACCTATTAGGACTTGGTCACGGCGATCAACAATCTTTCCAAGAATGATTGGATTAACTGTATCAGTGCATAACGGACGTCAACATATACCCATATTTATATCAGATGAAATGGTTGGACATAAATTAGGTGAATTTGCTCCAACTCGTACGTATCGGGGTCATTCAGTTGATAAAAAAACAAAAAAACATTATTAAAGATATGGTTATGATCTTAAAATAAGATATGTTATAGAGGGAATTTTGGTATGGAAACAATTGCTAGATGCCGTTATATTCGTTCTTCTGCTCAAAAACTTCGTTTAGTAGTTAATACAGTACGAGGAAAAAAAGTATCTCAGGCGCTTGATATCTTAAAGTATACCAACAAAAAATCCGCCGAATTAGTAAAAAAGACTTTAGAATCTGCTATTGCTAATGCGGAACATAACGACAGTTCAGATGTTAATAATTTAAAAATTATTAAAATTTTTGTCGATAACGGGCCTATTATTAAAAGAATTATGCCGCGCGCAAAAGGGCGATCAGATAAAATTATGAAACGAACAAGTCATCTTACTATAGTAGTATCTAATTAAAAAAATTATATTTAAACGGACGGAGCATTTAAAAATGGGTCAAAAGGTACATCCAAATGGGGTGCGTTTAGGTATTACCAAGACGTGGCATTCTACCTGGTACGCAAATAACAAAGATTTTTCTGACAATTTAGGGAATGATTTTAAAGTACGGCAGTTTTTGATACTAAAGCTTTCGAAAGCTTTAGTATCCCGTATAATTATTGAGCGTCCTGCTAAGAGCATAAGAGTAACTGTTTATACAGCTAGACCTGGTCTTATAATTGGAAAAAAGGGAGAAGATATTGAAAAATTACGTAAAAATATAGCAAAAATTTCTGGTGTTCCAACTCAACTCAATATTGCTGAAGTTCGTAAACCAGAATTAGATGCCAAGCTGTTAGCTGATAATATCGCATCTCAATTAGAACGTAGAGTAGTGTTTAGGAGGGCAATGAAACGTGTGGTACAAAACGCTATGCGTTTAGGAGCTAAAGGAATTAAAGTAGAAGTAAGCGGGAGACTAAGCGGAGCTGAGATTGCTCGTACTGAATGGTACAGAGAAGGACGGGTTCCATTACATACCTTACGTGCTGATATTGATTATAGTCTTTCAGAAGCACGTACTACGTATGGTGTAATTGGAATTAAGGTGTGGGTTTTTAAAGGGGAAATTTTAGGAGATGTGTTACTGAATACAGGATATTCATCGGATCAAACGATTAATAATGTTAGCAAGAAAAAACATAAAACTCGCATATAAAGGATAATATAATGCTTCTGCAACCAAAGCGCACAAAATTTCGTAAAATGCATAAAGGGCGTAACCGGGGAACAAAAGTAAACGACAATATTAGTTTTGGGCAATTTGCTTTGAAAGCTATTAGCCGCGGGCGATTAAAATCTTGTCAAATTGAAGCAGCACGACGCGCTATAAGTCGTGCTATAAAGCGTCAAGGAAAAATATGGATTCGCGTGTTTCCAGACAAACCTATTACCAAAAAACCTCTCGAAGTGCGCATGGGGAAAGGAAAAGGTAATGTAGAATATTGGGTAGCATTGATACAACCAGGAAAAATATTATATGAAATAAATGGAGTACCAAAAGAACTAGCTTATAATGCTTTTAAATTGGGTGCATCAAAATTACCAGTGAAAACCACTTTAATAGGAAGATAATGAATAACATCATCAAATTATTAAATCAAAAAAAAAATGACACTGTTACTGTTACATCGCTTCAATCAGAGTTAGTAAAAGCATTACGTGAGCATTTTAATTTACGTATACAATTAAAATCAGGTCAATTAAAACAATTGCATTTATTAAAAAAAGTACGTCGCAATATAGCGTCTATCAAAAATTATTTGTCAAATAATAAAAAAGTATAAAAGGAGAGTATTCCATGAGTGGTCGGATTCGCATCCTACTAGGTCGCGTATGTAACAACAAAAAAATGAATAAATCTGTCGTTGTTGCTATAGAGCGATTAATTAAACATTCAACATATGAAAAATTTATTAAACGTACTACTAAATTACATGCACATGACCCTAATAATGAGACTAATATTGGAGATCTTGTTGAAGTACAAGAATGCCGTCCTATTTCTAAAACAAAATCTTGGATACTAACTTCTATTATAAAAAAATCTAATTTTTAAAAAAGATAATAGTCATATGAATCAATGATAAACTATTTAACTGAAACTAATACATCAAAAATATATAAACATATATATAATATATCTTTTAAAAATTTACATTCAATCACTACTATGGAGTAATTGTGTGATTCAAGAACGCACTATTTTAAATGTTGCCGATAATTCTGGGGCACGATATGCAATGTGCATTAAAGTATTAGGAGGATCTGGTCGTCGTTATGCTAATATAGGAGATGTTATCAAAGTTGCTATTAAGGAAGCAATACCACGCGCTAAAGTGAAAAAGGGCGATGTATTAAAAGCTGTTGTAGTACGTACGAAAAAAGGTGTACGCCGTCTGGATGGATCTGTTATTAGATTCGATAATAATGCTTGTGTATTATTAAATGATACCAACATCCAACCTATAGGTACTCGTATTTTTGGTCCAGTAACTCGCGAATTACGCAACGAAAAATTTATGAAGATTATTTCTTTAGCCCCCGAGGTGCTTTAATGGAGAGTATTATATATGGCAGCAGCTAAAATTAAACGTAACGATGAAGTTATTGTATTAAGTGGAAAAGATAAAGGAAAAAAGGGAAAAGTAAAGTGTGTTTTTTATGATAAAGGTAGGGTTATAGTAACAGGAATAAATTTAGTAAAAAAACATCAAAAACCTATCCCCAATAAAAATCAACCAGGGGGTATTCTTGAGCAAGAAGCGTCCGTTGATTTATCTAATATTGCAATATTTAACCCTACTTTAAATAAAGCAGATCGTATAGGTTTTACAATACAAAATGGAAAAAAAATACGTATATTTAAGTCTACTGGGGATATAGTTAAATGATTGGAATAATATATGACTAAATTATATGATTATTATAAAGACAATATAATACAAAATTTAATGCATAAATTTAATTACCGATCTATTATGCAAGTGCCTAAAATTAAAAAAATTACTATTAATATGGGAGTAGGTAAATCTGTTATTAACAAAAAGATTTTGGAAAAAGCAGTAGCAGATTTAATGGTAATTTCAGGACAAAAACCAGTAATCACCACAGCACGTAAATCTATCTCTAGTTTTAAAATTCGTCAAGGTCAACCAATCGGATGTAAGGTAACTTTACGAGGTTCGCGTATGTGGGAATTTCTAGAAAGATTTATTTTTATTGCTATGCCTCGTATTCGTGATTTTCGCGGGTTATCTATTAAATCTTTTGATGGGCATGGTAATTATAGTATTGGAATCCGAGAGCAAATTATCTTTCCAGAAATTGATTATGATACTGTGGATGATATGCGAGGAATGGATATTACTATTACTACTAATACCATTTCTGATAATGAAGCGCATGCTTTGTTAACTGCATTTCGCTTTCCATTTAGAAAATAATCGTATTACTTCAAATAGAAGGAGCGTTAATCATGACCAAGGAATCTATAAAGGCACGTGAAATAAAGCGTTTAAAATTAGTTAATAAATATTATACACAACGTATTTCTCTAAAAAAAATTATTATTAATCAACACATTCCTAATGAGGAACGTTGGAATGCGGTTTTAAAATTACAGACTTTACCACGTGATTCTAGTCCATCTAGACGACGTAATCGTTGCCGTCATACTGGACGTCCCCACGCTTTTTTAAGAAAATTTGGATTGAGCCGTATGAAGGTGCGCGAAGCTGCCATGCGCGGCGAAATACCTGGTTTAAGGAAATCTAGTTGGTAATTGTAACAATATTTTACTGCTTGGAGCTATAATGAGTATGCAAGATTCAATCGCGGATATGTTAACTACTATACGTAACGGGCAAATTTCCAAAAAAGAAAAAGTTTGTACTCCATCTTCTGCAATGAAAGTAGCGATTGTTCATGTATTAGTAGAAGAAGGATTTATACAGAAATATAATATTAAAAATAGCATCAAACCAACTCTGGAAGTATTTTTAAAATATTATCAAAAAAGAAAACCCGTCATAGATATTATAAAACGTATTAGTCGGCCTGGATTACGTATCTATAAAAAGAGAAAGGAACTACCTCAGGTAATGTCTGGTATGGGTATTGTTATAATTTCTACTTCTAAAGGTGTAATCACAGATAATAAAGCTCGTCAGCTTAATGTTGGTGGGGAGATTATATGTTATGTGTCTTAATACCAAAATATTGTCGCGCTATATATGTAAAACGATCATTTTTGTTCCTAAAACAATAGCTATAAATATAATAGTAGAAAACCATAGCATTTCTATTACAGGTACGCTTGGTACATTAACTCGTATATTACACAAATCGGTCGATGTACAATTGCATGATACATCAAAATTGATGGTCTGTAGCAACAACAGTTTTAATGTCAAAAATAAAGCCTTGATAGGAACAACCTGTGCATTAATTAATGGCATGATTATTGGCGTTACAACAGGCTTCACTAAAACACTGCAGCTAGTAGGAATAGGTTATCGCGTATCTATTCAGGATAATATCATTAGCCTAATCATCGGTTTATCTCATTCCATTGACTATATACTACCTACTGAAATCGCAGCAACGTGTCCAAGTCAAACCGAAATTATTTTAACAGGGATGAATAAACAACTTATCGGACAAGTTGCTGCAGACCTGAGAGCACTTCGCCCTCCTGAACCTTTTAAGGGCAAAGGTATTCGTTATATCGATGAAATAGTGCATAACAAAGATACTAAGAAAAAATAATTATTATCAATTATATAGAGAATCATGTAAGATGAATAAAAAAGATGCTCGTATCAAAAGAGCTATGAGAACACGAAAAAAATTGTATAAATTAGATGCGATAAGATTAGTGGTACATCGAACTTGTCGGCATATTTATGCACAAATAATTTCAAAAGATAATTCTAACGTCTTAGTTGCAGCTTCTACTACGGAAAAATTAATTTCTAGTCAATTAACAGTAACTAGTAATAAAAAAGCTGCAGCTATAGTAGGCAAAATTATTGCGGAACGGGCAATAAAAAAAGGTATCATAAATGTATCTTTCGATCGTTCTGGATTTAAATATCATGGTAGAGTGAAAACGTTGGCTGATTGCGCTAGGCAAACTGGGTTAAGCTTTTAAAGCAAGGTAAATAATATGAAATATACTGATAAACAACCTGGTGAATTGCAAGAAAAGTTAATCACAGTAAATCGAGTATCCAAGACAGTTAAAGGAGGTCGTGTATTTAGTTTTACAGCTCTAACTGTGGTAGGAGATGTAAATGGGCGAGTAGGGTTTGGTTACGGTAAAGCTCGTGAAGTTCCATCAGCAATTCAAAAATCAATGGAAAAAGCTCGTCGTAATATGGTAGTTATTTCCTTATATAAAGGTACTTTACAACACGCAGTTAGGGGGGTATATACAGGTTCTCGTATTTATATGCAACCTGCTTCTGAAGGAACTGGAATTATTGCTGGTACTACAATGCGTGCTATACTAGAAGTAGTTGGAATACATAATGTATTAGCAAAGGCTTATGGATCTACAAATCCTATTAATATAGTGCGTGCAACTATAAATGCGTTGCAAGGCATGAAATCTCCTGAAATGATTGCAGAAAAACGAGGTAAATCTATTAGAGAAATTTTAGGTTATTATCATTATGTTAGAAACTATTAAGTTTATTCAGATTGGAATGTTATCGCAGGTTTATATCCTAAAAATAAGAATATATATGGTGGGTTGAGGAGGGATTGTGCTGTATAAAAATACTGTTGAAATAATTGATGCACCTGCCATCCGTGGTATGATTAGATTAAATTAGTTACACGGTCCAAAGTGGAGTAGTGAATCATGTATCTTAATACTATTTCTCCGTCCAGAGGAGCTAAACATTTAAGTAAACGAGTAGGTCGAGGCATAGGATCTGGATTAGGTAAAACAGGGGGTCGTGGACATAAAGGACAAAAATCTCGTTCTGGAGGTAAGGTGCGTCTTGGATTTGAAGGAGGACAGACACCTTTATACCGTAGATTACCAAAGTTTGGATTTGTATCTCGAAAGGCTATGGTTACTCAAGAAATTAGATTATCTGATTTATCTCATATTTTAGATAAAATAATAGATTTAAATGTTTTAAAAACCTATAATATTGTTAGGCGCAAAATTAAGTTTGTTAAAATTATAATGTCTGGCGAAATTAAACGTCCTATCACGATACGTAAATTACGCGTTAGTAAAGGAGCGCGAACTGCAATTCAATCTGTAGGCGGTCAAATAGAGGAGTAATTGAATTAAAATGATGACAGTTACTAATAAACAACGATCTAGATCTACTTTTCAAAGTATCAAAGGCGGATTAAGCGACTTGAAACGTAGAATTATGTTTGTGATTGGCGCTTTAATCATTTTTCGTGTAGGATCATTTATTCCAATTCCAGGGGTAGATTTGATTGTTTTGGCGCAAATTATTGAACAACAACACGGTACTATTATCGAGATGTTTAATATGTTTTCTGGAGGCTCTTTAAGTCGCGCTTCTATCTTTAGTTTAGGAATTATGCCATATATTTCAGCTTCAATTATTGTTCAGCTGTTAACTGCAGTACATCCTGTTTTAATAGAAATTAAAAAAGAAGGAGAAAGTGGCAGGAGAATAATTAACCAGTATATTCGTTATGGTACTTTAATACTTGGAATATTACAATCAGTAGGCATTGTCACTAGTTTGCCTAATGTATCGGGGTTAGTGATTAATCCGGGATTTTCTTTTTATTGTATAGCAATTATTAGTCTTGTTTGTGGTACTGTTTTTTTAATGTGGTTAGGCGATCAAATCACTAACAGAGGCATAGGCAATGGTATCTCAATTATTATTTTTTCGGGGATAATTGCTGGCTTACCATTGGCTATAGGACATACCATAGAACAAGTGAGACAAGATGAGCTACATTTTTTTATATTAATTTTAATTATTTGCTTGGTATTGAGTATTACTTTTTTTGTTGTATTTATGGAGCGGGGACAACGTCGCATTTTAGTACATTATGCTCAACGCCAACAAGGTCGTCGTATTTATGCTGCTCAAAGTACACATTTACCACTTAAAGTAAATATGGCTGGTGTCATTCCTGCTATTTTTGCTTCTAGTGTCATCTTGTTCCCGGGTACTGTAATTTCTTGGTTCGGCAGTACCACTAGTTGGCAATGGTTAACTATTATTTCTTTGTATCTACAACCAGGTCAACCACTATATATTTTACTTTACGCGGCAGCTATTATGTTTTTTTGTTTTTTTTACACATCTTTAGTCTTTAATCCGCGCGAAACAGCTGAAAATTTAAAAAAATCGGGAGCATTTGTTCCCGGGATTAGACCGGGAGAACAAACTGCAAAATATATTAATAAAATTATGATTCGTTTGACCTTCATTGGCGCTATATACGTTACATTTATTTGTTTAGTGCCAGAGTTTATGAGAATTGCTATGAAAGTCCCTTTCTATTTTGGAGGAACATCTTTACTTATTGTAGTTGTGGTAATTATGGATTTTATGACCCAAATACAAACTTTAATGATGTCTAGTCAATATGACTCTGTGCTTAAAAAAGCAAATCTGAAACATTTTAATTATTGATTAAACAAATCATATACATATGATTAATATGATTATAGGAAAAATTATGAAAGTACGTACGTCAGTGAAAAAAATATGTCGTTATTGTGAAATTGTGAAGAGACATAACGTTGTTCGTGTAGTTTGTCGCGTAGATCCAAAGCATAAACAACGACAAGGATAATTGTTGTTCAACATAGAATAATTAACTTTTAGGAGTATAAGAATAGTGGTGCGTATAGCAGGTGTCAATGTTCCTGATAGAAAACATGCCGTTGTTGCTTTAATGTCTATTTATGGTATCGGAAAATCCCGTGCGCGATCAATTTGTTTGAATACAGGTATAGATGAGCATATACAACTTTGTAAATTGTCTGAAATTCATATAGATAAATTACGTGATGCAGTTGATGAATATATCGTAGAAGGGGATTTACGTCGAGAAGTAACTCTAAATATTAAACGTTTAATTGATCTTGGTACTTACCGAGGATTACGTCATCGTCGTAATTTACCAGTACGGGGGCAAAGAACTAGAACAAATGCCAGAACCCGTAAAGGCCCTCGTAAGTCAATGAACAAATAATTTAAATAAGTATTAATAAATAAAAAAGCACACATATAAAATGATTAAATCATCCAATCTTCGAGCGCGCAGGCGGCTCAAAAAACAAATTTTAGATGGCGTAGCCCATATACATGCATCTTTTAATAATACTATAATCACTATTAGTGATAAGCAAGGTAACACTTTAGGATGGGCTACAGCTGGAGGCTCTGGATTTAGAGGATCTCGAAAATCTACACCATTTGCTGCGCAAATAGCAGCAGAGCGTTGTGCTGAAATAGTTCAAGAATATGGAATAAAAAATTTAGAAGTTATGGTTAAAGGGCCAGGACCAGGACGTGAATCTGCGGTACGAGCGTTAAATGCGGCAGGATTTCATATTACTAGCATTACTGATGTCACCCCAATTCCTCATAATGGTTGCCGTCCTTCTAAAAAACGCCGTGTCTAAAGAAGATTCATTAGTTTATTTGTAAGGAATAAAAAAAAATATGGCTAAATATTTAGGACCTAAACTTAAATTATGTCGTCGTGAGGGTACAGATCTTTTTTTAAAATCTGGTATTCGTGCTATTGATTCTAAATGTAAACTTGAACAACCTCCAGGGCAACATAATATGCGTAAATCTCGGTTTTCAGATTATGGAATACAGTTAAGAGAAAAACAAAAAGTTAAACGTATATATGGCATCTTAGAGCGTCAATTCTCTAATTATTATAAGAAAGCTGCACGTATTAAAGGTAATACTGGTGAAAATTTATTAAAATTATTAGAAAGCAGATTGGATAATACTGTGTATCGTATGGGATTTGGAGCAACACGTGCTGAAGCCCGTCAATTAGTCAGTCATAAATCCATTATGGTTGAAAATCGTATCGTTAATATAGCTTCATACCAAGTTGCGCCTAATACTGTAATTAAAATACATAAAAAATCATATAATCAATCTAGGATTCGTGCTTCTTTAGAGCTTTCTGAGCAGCAAAGAGAAAAATTAGCATGGATTGAAGTAGATCCCATTAAACTACAAGGTTTATTTAAACGTTATCCAGAGCGTAGAGAATTATCTGCAAATATCGATGAACATTTGATTATCGAATTATATTCAAAATAAGTAAAATTTGTGAAATAGTAAAAAAAAGAGAGGAAACATGCAGAATTCTGTAATAGAATTTTTAAAGCCACGTTTAGTAGATATTGAACAAATTACTGAAACACGCGCTAAAGTTACTTTGGAGCCGTTAGAACGAGGATTTGGTCATACTTTAGGAAACGCTCTACGTCGTATCTTACTGTCTTCAATGCCTGGATATGCTATAACAGAGGTTGAAATTGATGGGGTGTTACATGAATATAGTGCAAAAGAAGGTATACAAGAAGATGTTTTAGAGATTTTACTCAACTTAAAGAAATTAGCGATTAGAATTGAAGGAAAAGATAGTGTTACTTTAACTTTGAAAAAATCCGGTATTGGGCCTGTAATCGCAAATGATATTTTGTATGATAGCAATAGTGTAAAACTTGTTACCCCTAATCATATTATATGTCATATAACTGACAGAAATGCATCTATTAGTATGCGTATTAAAGTACAGCGTGGACGAGGTTATGTTCCAGCTTCTTCTCGGTTTAATTCTGAATCAGATATCTTACCAATTGGTCGGTTATTATTAGATGCATGCTATAGCCCGGTAGAAAGGATTTCTTATAATGTAGAAGCTGCTCGCGTTGAGCAACGTACAGATTTAGATAAACTAATTATTGATATGGAAACGGATGGAACTATAGAACCGGAAGAAGCAATTAGGCGCGCAGCAACAATTTTGTCTGAACAACTTGAAGCATTTATTGATTTGAGGGACATACATCAACCAGAACATAAAGAAGAAAAACCAGAATTTGATCCAATCTTATTACGCCTTGTTGATGATTTAGAACTGACTGTACGTTCTGCTAATTGTCTAAAAGCAGAATCTATTCACTATATTGGAGATCTAGTACAACGAACAGAAGTAGAACTATTAAAAACCCCTAATTTAGGAAAAAAATCATTAACAGAGATAAAAGATGTATTAGCATCTCGTGGATTATCTTTGGGAACACGTTTAGAAAATTGGCCTCCTACGAATATTTTAGATAATTAATCATGGATAATTTAATGTTTAAAACAAAGGTAATTTATTATGCGTCATCGAAAAAGCGGTTCTAAATTAAACAGAACTAGTGCTCATCGTAAGGCTATGTTTAAAAACATGGTTGTTTCATTGGTAATTCATAAAATAATAAAAACTACTTTATCTAAAGCTAAGGCATTGCGCCGTATTATTGAGCCGTTGATTACGCGTAGTAAAGTGGATACGATTGCAAATCGTCGTCTAGTTTTTTCTAAAATTAGAAATAATGATGTTGTTACAAAATTGTTCACGCAAATTAGTCCGCATTTCTATAATAGACCTGGAGGATATACTCGCATACTAAAATGTGGATTACGTAAAGGAGATAACGCTCCAATGGCATATATAGAACTAGTGGAACGATCTAAAATAAAACAAAAAATATAAAAAAGAAATAACATAGGGATATATATAATTAAGTCTAATAACGAAAACAAACATATCTCGATCATTTTATTCTAACACAGAGTTAGGTCTGAACCATTCTTTGTATGCATTAAGAATATCGTGCGCAGATGTTATTTTTTTTCCTGAAATTTGTAGCGCGGTAAGTATTAATATTCCAGCACCAGTGCCAACATAAATACCGTTTGAATTAGTTGCTAATATGGTACCAGGTAATATAGGTGATGACGAAGAGTAGTTATTGATGTTTTGATTGCTTACTTCGGCATCCCATACTCTAATGCGATCATTTTTTATTTGAAAATAACTAATTGGCCATGGATTAAAAGCTCGGACACATCGTTCCAATTGGATTGCTGATAAATTCCAATTGATACGTGCTTCTTGTTTATTTAATTTATGCGCATATGTAGCATAACTTGCATCTTGAGGTATCAGAGTAGATGTACCTAATACAAACCGATCCAGTACTTGAGATAACATGGTAGATCCAATATTCATTAATTTATTAGAAAGAGTATAACTAGTGTCTTTTGGAAAAATTTTGCAAGGCATAATATGCAAGATATCTCCAGTATCTATTCCTGAATCCATTTGAATAATGGTTACTCCTGTAATGAAATCACCATGTTCTAATGCACGCTGAATTGGCGCTGGTCCGCGCCAACGAGGCAATAGTGAACCATGTACATTAATACAACCTAGTCGTGGTATATTTAATATTTCTTGAGGTAAAATTAATCCATAAGACACAACTACTATCAAATCCACGTCAATTTTTTTAATAATATAAATAATATCAGAAATAGATAAAATACGAGATTGAAATAACGATATATTATATTTTTTTGCTATTTTATACAAAGATAAAAAGGATTTACATTTAGGTACTTGCATCTCTTGAGTAAACACTGCTATTACCTGATGCGTAGATAAGTGAGCCAATGTATATAAATGCCACGCCGCAAAACTTGTGGTTCCAAAAAAAGCAATACGTAATGATTTTGAATGTACCATAATATATATCAAAGAGAGAACTGACTTTTTTTAAATATTTTAGATAGTTTTTTTATTTTTTTATGAATTTTTTTGATTTTTAGTGGAGACAAATGATCGATAAAAAGTTTTCCAAATAAATGATCTACTTCATGTTGAATGCAAATTGCTAATAAATTATTAGCTTCCATCTCAAATTGATTACCATATTGATCTAATGATTGAATGGTTATTTTTTCTGAACGCGGAATAATCTCGTATATTTGAGGAATAGATAAACAACTTTCAGGAATACTAATAACACCTGTTTTTTTTATAATAACAGGATTAATAAAAACTAAACGTTGTTTGTGTTTTTTATAAAGATCAATAACAATAATTTGTTGGTGAATATTGACTTGTGTTGCAGCTAATCCAATACCTTTTTTAAAATACATAGTATCAAACATATCATTTATAATTTGATTAGTATCATCAGATACTGCAACAACAGGATCAGCGATTGTTCTAAGGCGTTTATCAGGATAATACAGTATTTCTAATATTGACATAAAATAAAAAATTATTACGTAAAATTTTTAATTTCTATATATTATCTAGTGACTTGTGAATATAATCAAGATATGATAATAAATATTTTATATTCGTAAATGATAATATATTGAAATAAAAATTTCATTAAGGAATCAATGACATTTGGAATTGTTCTTGATATCCAGAACTTGTTGTTGAATTAAATAATTAAATAAATATTTAACGTGTATTAAATACATACAAAAATAACGTACGCTGTACCGCAAAATATTTAATAAAATATATAACTATATTTTATTAAAAAATAATTGATGTATAAGAATCTTAAATTATTATAGATATTACATATAAGTTTAAAAGTTACTTAACTAATACTTGACAATTTATTGTTTTAAACACCTTATTTTAAATAAAATAATAAAATATGCTACTTTTATGAAATCATTAATTGGAATCACAATCTAAAATAAGGACATTTCCTGCATCAAATATGAAAGATTTACTTATACAACTAAGCCAAGGTAAAGTGATTGTTTATCCTACAGAATCAGTATTTGGTTTAGGATGTGATCCTGATAATAAAAAAGCGATATTCACTTTACTAAAAATAAAAAATAGATCTTGGAAGAAAGGTTTAATTTTAATTGCCGCTAATTACACACAATTACTTAAGTATATTGACGATAGTTGCTTAAATGCAAGCCAACTATCACGAGTTTTTGCTACTTGGCCTGGGCCGGTGACATGGGTATTTCCGTCAAAATCTAATAGCTCATATTGGTTAACGGGTCAATTTTCTTCTTTAGCAGTACGAGTCAGTCATTTTGAACCAATTCAACGTCTTTGCTTAGCTTTTGGAAAACCCTTGGTATCTACTAGTGCAAATTTATCTGGGCAGCCTCCCACACGTACTATTGCAGAAGTACACGATCAACTTGGACATAACATATCTATCATGCATGAAGATATATTTGGAAGCCCCAATCCCTCAACAATTAGAGATGTTATGACTGGTAAAATAATTCGTGAATAATTTCTACTATTCAAGGAGATAAATAGATGAGCTCTTTTGCTGTTTTTGGTAATCCAATTAGACATAGCAAATCAGCAGAAATTTATGCATTATTTGCACATGAAATTGGAATATCAAAAGAATATCACCTTAAATTGGCAGTACAAGATAATTTTAATGATTTATTACATAATTTTTTTAAGTTAGGCGGATTGGGAGCAAATATTACTTCTCCATTTAAAGAAAATGCATATTTTTTGTGTAATCAATTAACCGAACGAGCTGAACAAGCTCGTTCGGTTAATACGATAAAAAAACTAAAAAACGGTACTTTACTGGGAGATAATACTGATGGTGTAGGATTTATTAGTGATTTAAAACGTCTTAATTGGTTAGATAATAACAATCATATCGCTTCTCATGATCAACTCACCACTATGGTAACGTCAATTCTGTTAATTGGCGCTGGGGGCGCTGCAAAAGGAATTATTCCTATGTTATTGACTACTATAACAACATGTCACATAAATATAGTAAACAGAACGTTCTCTAGAGCACAAGAAATAACATCTTATTATCAGGAAATAGGATATAAAAACATATCATGTCTACCCTTATATAAATTACGTTATGACACGAATAAATATAGTTTAATTATTAACGCCACAACCAGCAATATACACAATACTATTCCAAAAATACCATCTTTTCTTGTTACTCCGGATACTAAATGTTATGATTTATTTTATACAAAAAAAGATACGTTGTTTATAACATGGTGTAAAAAAAATGGGGCAAATTATTGTGCAGACGGATTAGGTATGTTAGTAGGACAAGCAGCTCATTCATTTTTCTTATGGCATAATTTATTTCCTACTATTGATCCTGTGATAAATCATTTAAGATCTGCACTTTATATGTAAAATTGTATTGATTTGATAATAAAATAAATACAGGGTATGATACTTTTATCAGAGATTTATTATTATTAAAAGGTTATTGCGTAGATGAAATCTATAATTTGTAGAGTTTATTTTGATTTTTAAAAAAAAATCTATATAATATGGGATTTTGAATTGATTTATTGATGTTTGATTCATTATGAAAAGATCATACTTGGCGGCATTAGCGCGATAGTACCACCTGATTCCATTTCGAACTCAGAAGTGAAATGTCGTAGTACCAATGGTAGTGTGGGGTGTCCTCATGCGAGAGTAGGGGGCCGCCAAGTATTTAAACTGGCACAGAATATAATTCTATCATCGATGATTATAAATTAGTTAAAAAATAATATAGATAGGTTGATTTTTTTGTATCTATATAAATAGATAAATTATTATAATAATTAACGAGTTTTTTATTTGTTTATAGAAAATAAAAAACATACTAAACATCAATATAATATTGTACTACAGTTAGAACTAACATTTGTATAAGATATAAAATTTAAAAAAGTTTTAATTAGAAATGTAATTAATTTTTAAAATAAAAAATTATAATAAGAGGCAATCGCTGAAATTCAGTAACTTGCACTAAAATAAAGATTAAAACAAATCTTTTTTCTTACGTAATTCAGAAAAAACTCGCCATTCTTCTTTAAGGTTACAGGGTAAATTTAATGATTTTTTTATATCTGGGTTACCACAACGAAAGAAAGGATTAACCTTTAGTTCTAAATTTAGCGTTGTTGGCACGGTGGGTTGGTTGTTGTTATGCAATCTAATAATCTTATTGCGATAGTTAATAATGAATGGATCTTGAGGTAAAACAGAAATAGCAAAATTAACATTAGATAAAGTATATTCGTGTCCACTGAAAATTAAAGTATTATGAGGAAGATGTTTAATTTTTAAAAAAGATTCATACATATGTTGAGCGAATCCTACACAAATTTTACCGCAACCCGCAGAAAATACAGTATCTCCACAAAATAACCAGGGTGCGCTATAAAACCCAATATGCCCGGATGTATGCCCAGGCAAATTAAGAACTTTAAATTTTTTGTGTAATAATACAAAATCATCTCCCTCTGATACTAAGAAGTGAGAGCCATGATTTTTAGTTTCCACGGGACCATAAACAATTGTTTTTGGAAAATGTTGAATTAACGGGGCTACTCCATTGACATGATCAATATGATTATGGGTTAATAAAATCGCTCGTAATTTAAATTGGAATTTTTTTAAAACATCTAGTACCCTTGTTTCTTCTCCAGGATCAATAATTATGCATTCATTTTTATAATTATATAAAAACCAAATATAATTAGTGTTTAATGCAGGGACTCTCATAAGATTCATCATTAGTCATAGTGATGCAAATTTAAAAATAAGTATTTTAAAATTTTTTCAGAAATATTCAATGGGTAAAAATATTATTTTTAGTACTTAGATTAGTTGTTTTCAATATAAATATAAGCGCAACAGAAATTTCGTAAATTACAAATAAATAACGTTGTGTCAGGGTTAAATCAAAAGATACATAAGTTTAATTCATAAGAATTTCAATAAATAAGAACTTTATATATAATGAATTATGTAATAATACTGATTCCGGTAATATTATTATCATTAATAAAAATCTTCATGTAGAGGGCGTTTAGCAGCTAATCGAGCTAATTGATCGCATCGTTCATTATCTGGATGCCCAGTATGGCTTTTTAGCCAATTCCAATGTATAACACCATGAATTTGTATCGCTACATCTAACCGTTGCCATAAATCAATATTTTTCACTAATTTTTCTTCAGAAGTTTTCCAGTGATGTTTTTTCCATATATGAATCCATTGAGTAATACCATGTAATAAATATTGGCTGTCAGTATTTAAAATGATTTGACAGGGATTTTTAAGTGATTCTAATGCGATAATAGCTGCCATTAATTCCATACGATTATTGGTAGTTAAGCGGTATCCAACACTAAATTCTTTCTTATGTTGTTTATATCGTAATATCGCAGCACAACCACCTGGACCTGGATTACCAAGGCATGATCCATCCGTAAAAATTTCTATTTTTTTATACATATTATAGGATATATTATCATTTCAATTCAAATAACTAGTGTGACACAAATGAAAAGCTATGAGCACTAATATTATACGACAAATTGTTTTAGACACTGAAACCACTGGAATGAACAAGTTTGGACCACATTATGAAGGACATAGGATTATTGAAATAGGTGCAGTAGAGATAATAAACCGTCATCTAACTGATAATACATTCCATATTTATTTGAAACCAAATCGTATGATTGATATCGAAGCCATCCAGATACATGGAATTAGCGATCAATTTTTAAAAAATAAACCAACTTTTTCAGAAATAATAAATGAATTTTTAACATTCATTCGCGGCAGTGAATTAATTATTCATAATGCTCCTTTCGATCTAGGGTTTCTTAATCAAGAATTACGAATTTGCAACGCAAACTCAAAAACAATAGAATCTTACTGCACTATAATTGATAGCTTAAAATTAGCTAGAAAAAAATTTCCAGGACAACGTAACAGTTTAGATGCATTATGCGAGCGTTATTTTATTAATAATGATAATCGACGCAATTTACATAGCGCATTGCTTGATGCACGACTTTTAGCTAATGTATTTTTGTCTATGAGTGGAGGCCAAATAAAAATGAAATTTATGGACATAACGAATACAAACATATCAAATAATAAAATGAGTAATATAATGGGCCCAAACAATACAAAATGTGTAAATAAAACATCATTAAAAATAATTTATGCTAACGAACAAGAAAAATTAGCTCACGAAGAATATTTAGATAATATACAACAGCTCAATAAATGCTGTATATGGCGACAATAATAATGATGTAACAAAATAATAATTTTCGGATTGTTTCTTATAATAAAATGGAAACAGTAGATACGCTTGTAAGTATAAATATACTCTATATTACAGATAAGTTTTAAATTGAAAATAAATATATTTTTTATGAATAATTATAAAAAAAAATTCATGTCTCTAATTTATTAGTTCGGCATAATGCATAATATCATAACAATATATATATTTATTATTTTGAAGGAGTAATTATGTATCATGATTTAATTTATAACGAATTTAATGAAACTATAAAAATAATGCAGATGTTTTCTCGTGAAAAACATAACATTCAAGCAATAGAATCATCTGCAAAACTTATTGCTAATACTTTTAAAAAAAGAGGGAAAATTTTGTCCTGTGGAAATGGTGGTTCACACTGTAATGCTATGCACTTTTCAGAAGAACTAACCGGACGCTATAGAAGCAATCGCGCAGGTTATGCAGCGATAGCTATTTCTGATCCCTCATATTTATCGTGTGTCAGTAATGATTTTGGATACAAATATGTTTTTTCTCGTTATATTGAATCTGTTGGAAATGAGAAAGACGTACTATTTGCTATCTCTACTTCCGGAGAATCAACTAATATTCTATATGCTATAGAAGCAGCATACAAACAAAGTATGAAAATAATTTTTTTGACCGGAGAAAAAAAAGAAAACAAATTATCCGATTATATAGATATAGAAATTTGCGCGCCATATGCAAGTTATCTTGATCATATTCAAGAAATTCATATTAAAATAATTCATTTACTTATCCTGCTTATAGAGAAAGAAATGGTGTGAATTTCGTGAGAAATAATGAAAATTGATGTTAACGCGCAACCCATCCATAATGGAAATCATATAAATAAAAACAAAAATGTATTTACTTGTTTTTTTTGTACACATTTGATACACTTAGGTCCGTGTATGCTTCAGTGAACTGGACGCTTTGTGCCCTACGGAAAAGTAGAGATATTAGATTATCCGCGCGAGTGTTTTAGCAAACAAATGCCGATATAGCTCAGATAGGCAGAGCAGCGCATTCGTAATGCGAAGGATATAGGTTCAAATCCTATTATCGGCATAATTGTATGTCAACTTTTTACAATTTAAATAATTTTTGATTATAATTTTATACCTATATCCATCAAACAGCACAACCTATTACTTTACCGCTATATAATATATACATATAGCTATAATTGAGAGAAATTGTCGGAAAGATAATCGACTACCCCTTTCTGTGACGCTTCTAGTCCTTTTTTATTTTTATCCCATTGAGCGGGACAAAGCAAACCATGAACCTCATGAAACTGCAAGGCATCTACCATTCGAATCATTTCATCAAAATTTCTACCAAAAGGCAAATCATTAACTACTTGATGACGTATAACTCCCGATTTGTCTATTAAGAAAGAAGCGCGTAAAGCCACGCCTTTATTTGAGTGTTCAATACCATATTTTTTAATAATTTCACGTTTTATATCAGAAACCATAGGATATTTCAATAATCCAATCCCTCCCTGACTTACAGGAATTTTTCTCCAAGCATTGTGAACGAAAACTGAATCTATAGAAACTCCAATAACTTCCACATTTCGTTTCTGAAACTCAACATAACGTTTGTCGCAAGCAATTAACTCCGATGGACATACAAAAGTGAAATCCATAGGCCAAAAAAACACTATTGCTTCTTTTTTATTAATATAATTTGATAAATTAAAATTATCTATAATTTCGCCGCTTCCTAATACTGCGGAAGAAGTAAAATCTGGAGCACAATGACTAACTAATACCATATTGATTCCTTATAGCTTTTATTGTAATCTATTTAAGACGTTAACGATATTAAACATGTAAATAGCGATACTGATAATCAGTATTTATTTTACTGATTAAACTATTTTTATGCAAACAATACTATGTAAAAATTTTTTAAATAAAAAACTTCTTATCTGTTTAAACGTTTCTTTGTAAAGTCTCATTCTTTTTATGGGTTGCTAATTTACTTATTTAGCATTGTTATTCATGTGAATACTATATCTACAATAACATGATTCGGCAACAAAATTTATTTTTTATTATTAACAATAATTATAATCGATCATTACTGTGTAATTTATCTTAAATCCTTATTTTCAATATTAAACTATTAATTCGAATTTAATATCTCGTAATAATAAATACAAAGAACCACAATAATTACCCTATATTGAGAGTAATGTAAGTTATTTATTAATTAAAAGTCAGTATTTTATAAAAAAATTATAAATACTTGTGGATTTTTTATTTATATTTCTTAAAAACTAAAATCCTTGTATCTAAATTGAAAATTTCATATTAATTATGAGCACTTGATTTAAAAATAACTGAATAAATTTAATTAGATTATTTAAGATCTTCTTAAAAAAAGTTAAAGTCAGAAAATTCATGATACTTGATGTTATCAGGTAACAATAGTGATTTGTAATATATAAATTCAATGATATCATTGAGATTTTCATGGCCAATATCTACATATTCTAATCATTAAATAAACACTTGTGCGTGACCTCTGTCGCAATAAAATTAATATTTAATTTAATAAGCAGTAAATAATAAGAATATGTAGGATAATACAAAAATGTAATCGATTAAGGATTAAATAATCACGTAAATAATATTAGATAATATTGATTGTAAAACTTATCACCATATTTTCACTCGTAAATAAAAATCGATCTAAATAATATATCAGTAATTAATATTGTATACCCATGTATAATAAATATTTGTAACAGTAGGCATAATATTTCCTTAAAAATACTTTTTTGATACAATTAAATACTATAATGTAATAATGAGTAAATTAACTTTACGTATAAAATCAACTAATTTTAATTAATCCAACTTATCTAAATAAAAATCGCATCACACATATCAAATATGCATTTACATTTTTTAAAATCATAAAAAGCTATATTAAAATTCAAAAAAAATAACTATCAAATAATTGATTATAGTAATCAGCAATAAACTATTGACCATCATATTAATATGTGTCAAATATAGTTATAACTATTGAATAGTTTATACATGGGCAAATCTTTTGTTCTGTCAATTTTATTTGATAGATCTTAAACGATATTATTATTTAATTTACATTTTTTAAAATCAATATTAATTAAGTCAAAAAAAATACAAAAAATTGTCATTATATTCATTAAGGATTGTAAATTATAGTATATAAATATCATTTTGTAAGTTATAAATATATTATGTTTATTGTGCATAATATATATTAAATACAGTTTATAATTAGTATTTACTATATTTGTATATTGATTGATAAACATTTCTTTAATTAGGATAGAATTTATGCCATTTCAACTATTACAAACAGATGGCTACGCACGTCTCGGTAGACTTATTTGTAACCGAGGAACAGTGGATACGCCTGCCTTTATGCCAGTAGGGACTTATGGATCCATAAAAACATTAAATTCAAAAGAAATTGAAGATAGTGGAACACAAATTATTTTAAGTAATACTTTTCATTTATGGTTACGTCCTGGTTTAGACATTATAAAACTACACGGTAGCTTACATAAATTCATGAGCTGGAATGGTGCTATAATTACAGATTCTGGAGGATTCCAAGTATTTAGTCTAAGTAAAATGTGTACAATTAAAAGAGAAGGAGTATGCTTTAAAAGCCCTCTCGACGGTCATTTTGTGTTTTTAACTCCAGAAAAATCCATAGAAATTCAGCATGATTTGCAATCCGATATAGTTATGATATTTGATGAATGCGTATCTTATCCCAACACTTGGGATTATGTAAAAAAATCAGTAAACATATCTTTAAATTGGGCTGAACGCAGCCGTTTGCGTTTTGATACATTGCATAATTCAAATATGTTGTTTGCTATCATTCAAGGAGGTATGTATAAAAATTTGAGGGATATGTCAGCAAAAGAATTAATAAATATTGGTTTTGATGGATACGCAATAGGAGGTTTATCAGTAGGTGAGCCAAAAGAGGAAATGTATCGTATTTTATCTCATATATGCAAATTAATTCCTACAAATAAACCACGCTATTTAATGGGTGTTGGTAAACCAGAGGATTTGCTGGAGGCTGTGCAGAAAGGTGTTGATATGTTTGATTGCGTTATACCAACGCGTAACGCTCGTAATGGATATTTATTTGTTTCTGACGGAACAATTAAAATTCGTAATGCGCAATACAAAAAAGACACTTCTCCATTAGATAGACACTGCGATTGTTATACTTGTCAACATTACAGTCGTTCGTATTTGCATCACTTAGATTGCTGTAAAGAAATTCTTGGTGTGCGTTTGAATACCATTCATAATTTAAGATATTACCAACGTTTAATGGAGGCATTACGTCAAGCTATAAAAACAAAGTCATTGCAAAACTTTATCGATATTTTTTATAAGCGTGTTAATCGTATTTAATGCTGAATTTACATTCAGTATTTTTTAATTAAACCCAATGATTCAAACTATTCTATAAAACAGGAAATATACATGAACATATTTACTAATACTGCTTGGGCAAGTGTCAATGCTAATCCTCAGGGTAATCCGTATTCCTTAGTGATTATGTTAACAGTCTTTGCTGGGATTTTTTATTTTATGATCTTTAGACCACAACAAAAACGTAATAAAATTCATAAAGAATTATTAAGATCCATCTCTAAAGGAGACGAAATCCTAACTAATGGGGGGTTAGTTGGGCGTGTAGTGAAAGTTACAGAAACAGGTTATATCTTTGTTATTCTCAACGACAGAAATGATACTAGTGATAACGCAATATTGATTAAGCGCGATTGCGTTACTGCTATTTTACCTAAAGGCACTATGAAAGCATTATAATTTACAATTTTATATAGATTGAGATAATATTTTGTGTTAAATAATTATCCATTATGGAAGTATCTTGCGGTTATCTTAGTATTCGTTACTAGTATAATCTACACATTACCGAGTTTCTATGGGGATCATCCTACAATATACATTACCCAGTATACTTTAAAAAAAACCTGTCAAGAACTAGATAATATCTTATTGTGTCAAGTTAAAAAAATACTAACACACGAAAAAATAATTAATAAATCTATTGTATTGCAAGAAAATAAAATTCGAATACAATTTTTTCATGAACAAGATCAACTTCAAGCTTACCAAAAATTATCAACTATTTTTTCAAAGAAGTATCAGATATTACTTTGTAATACTCCAAACATACCGTATTGGTTATCTGCAATAAAAGCTAAGCCCATAAAATTAGGATTAGATTTATGCGGTGGAATATATTTTGTAATACATGCAAATACAAAAGCCGTGCTAGATAAATTCCAAGAACAATATATTGATTCTTTAAGAACTATCTTATTTGAAAAAAACATTCCCTATTTAAAAATATACAAAATTAAAAATCATGATATTGAAATTAATTTTCAAAATTCTAATTATAGAAATAAAGCAATTTCACCTTTATCTAAAATAGATAATGATCTAATATTGCATGCGATGGGGACTAACAAATTACATGTGATTTTTTCTGAAAGAAAAAAAAACGCAATTCGTGAACACACAATACATCAAAATTGTACCATTTTACATCATCGTATACACCAGTTAGGCATTACTGAGCCATTAGTACAACGTCATGGAAGTGATCGTATTATTATAGAATTACCCGGTTTTCAAGATATTGAAAAGATCAAGGATATGCTTGGTACCACGGCAAGCCTGGAGTTTCGATTGGTTAATTCGGCAATAAGTGAATTTGAAATAAGTAATAATTTAATTCCAGAAGATTCTGAGATAAAACTAAGCAATAATGGTTATTTAATACCATTATATAAACGAATAGTGTTATCTGGAGAAAAAATTACTAATTCTAATGTTAGTTTAGATGAATATAATCGACCTCAAGTGAATATTTCTTTAAACAAAACAGGTAGCATCTTAATTTCTAATTTTACCAAAAATAATATTGGTAAAGCAATAGCTACTTTATTCGTAGAATACAAAGATAGCGGAAAAAAAGATTCGAAAGGTGATGCTATTTTGATTAAACATGAAAAAATTATTAACGTTGCTACTATTCAATCTCAATTAAGTGATAATTTTCGTATTTCCGGAATCAACAATTTAAATGAAGCACGTCATCTTTCGTTATTATTACGTATGGGCACTTTAGAGGCGCCTATTTATATTGAAGAAGAACGAATGATTGGTCCTACACTCGGTAAACAAAACATTATACGGGGATTTACCGCATGTGCCTTAGGATTATTGACTTCTATATGCTTTATGATTTTATGGTATCATTATTTTGGATTAATCGCTAGTGTTGCCTTAATCGCTAATTTAACACTCATGATAAGTACGATGTCTATAATCCCAGGAATAGTGTTAACTATGTCGAGTATAGTGGGAATAATATTGACTTTATCCGTAGCTGTGGATGCAAATGTCTTAATTAATGAAAGAATCAAAGAAGAAATAAAACAAGGTAAACCGGTACAATATGCTATATACACAGGATATCGTAAAGCGCTTACTAGTATTGTAGATGCAAATATCACAACTATTATTACTTCTATTATACTATATTTAATTGGTACAGGACCAATTAAAGGATTCGCTATTACTACTATTATTGGAGTAGGAACATCAATGCTTACATCTATTGTCGGTACTCGCGCCGTTGTTAATTTAGTCTATGGGAAAAGACGTATTAGTAAGCTATCCATTTAATTTTTTAAGTTTTTAGATTATATATACTAATTTTATACATTTTAATTGAATTTATTTAAAATGAGTGAAACTTATTATAAAATTTATGATTTTCTTGCATGGAAACGTTTAATATTTTTTTTATCAATATTTTTATTCTTCATTTCATGCTGTATTATGATAACGCGTGGCTTTAACTGGGGGTTAGATTTTACTGGAGGTATGTCAGTTGAAATTACTTCAGAAAAAGATGTAAATCTCATTAATATTCAAAATATTTTAGTTCAATCAGGATTCAAAAACCCTATCGTGCAGTATTTTGGTTCTCCGAAAGATATAATGATACGATTACCATTGGATCCTAATGAAAATAAGATCAACCAACATACTATAAGTATAGTACTACATACTTTACAAAAAAGTATTGCTCAAAATTTTTTCATTAAACAAGTAAATTGGATTGGCCCCAGCGTTCATAGTCAACTGATAAATACAGGGATAATAGCGTTATTGGTCGCATTAATATGTATCTTAGTATATATAACTTTTCGTTTTGAATGGAGATTAGCAACTGGAGTAGTCGTATCTTTAACATATGATGTGATAGTTATTTTAGGTATACTATCCTTATTTGCTATTAAAATAGATTCCACCATTATTGCCGCTCTAATGTCAGCTATTGGTTACTCTATTAATGATAAAATTGTCATTTTTGATAGAATTAGAGAAAATTTCTATTATATACCTGTATCAAAATCTATAGATATATTTAATATCTCATTGAGTCAAGTATTAAGTAGAACTATTATAACTTCAGTTACAACTATTATGGTACTACTGATACTACTAATTTGGGGAGGGGATATATTACATGGATTTGCAGTTACTTTATTATTTGGTACTATTATCGGTACAGTATCATCTATATATATAGCTTCAGCGTTAGCATTCAAATTTGGTACTGCGCGTGATCATTTTATAAAAATTAATAAAAAAAAATAAAATTTTCACTGCTGATTTTATATATTTGCTTAACAAACATCAAAATACAATAGTATTTTGTTACTATAGTAACGCTGACAAATATTACTTTGTCGCCATAAGTATTTTTTTACAGTGTATAAATGATGTACGACTTATATTTTAAATAAAATTAAATTTATAAAAATATTACAGTATGCGTTACATATTAACGCATACATATTTAATCATCAAGAAACATTATTACAATTAACATATAAACAAATGCGATCTAATACATTATTATGTAATAAAATATTAGCATGCGACAATCGTATATCGTACGATTGTCGCATGCTTAATTATAACTTCAACATTTACTGAATAATGTATTAATGTCATAACCTGATCGAAAGATCCAAAACAACAGCTTTCTCGTAATATCGAGTTTAAATTATTTTTTTATTAATAAAAATTGATCATATAAAAATATATTTAGTTTCACGATCTCATGATACTATGACAGATAATATTATCCCACATGACAAAAGATTTTTAACACGAGCGTTCCAATTAGCATGGAAAGGACGCTTTACTACAATGCCTAATCCTAATGTAGGATGTGTTATCGTTCTCAATAATAAAATTATAGGAGAGGGATATCACATACGAGCAGGGGAAGCACATGCTGAGATACATGCGTTACGTATTGCTGGAAATTTAGCACAAGGAGCAACTGCTTACATCACTTTGGAACCATGTAGTCATTACGGACGTACTCCTCCTTGCACTACCGCATTAATTAATGCAGGAATTAAACGTGTTGTTGTAGCTATGTTAGATCCTCATTTTTACGCAAGAGGACGCGGTTTGCATTTGTTACAACAAGCAGGTATTGAAGTACAACATAGTCTAATGTTACCTGAAGCTGAATCAATAAATCAAGGATTTCTCAAACGTATACGTACTGGATTTCCATGGGTTAAATTGAAATTAGCCGCATCTCTAGATGGCAGGACCGCTATGTCTTCTGGAGAAAGCAAATGGATTACATCTATTCAGGCGCGTCAAGATGTACAACGTTTCCGTGCAGAAAGTGACGTTATTCTTTCTACCGCTGGCACTGTTTTAGCAGATGATCCAAAATTAAATGTACGTTGGGCATGCTTTTCGGACGAAATGAAACGTATTTATGCCAATAATCAAATTAGACAACCACTGAGAGTCATTATTGATAGCACAAATAGAGTACTTCCAACACATCGTGTTATACGATGTGAGGGAAAAATTTTACTCGTGCGTTTAAAAAAAGACCATCGAAATTGGCCTTCATCAGTAGAACAGCTACTATTATCGTCAATTAATTGTCATGGCCATCATCGAATAAACCTAACAGAATTAATGCAACACCTTGGATATCGTGAAATTAATAATATTTGGGTAGAAGCAGGAGCTACTTTTTCAGGAGTGTTATTAGATGTTGGATTGGTAGACGAACTTATTCTGTATCAAGCTATAAAATTTTTAGGATCTGACGCGCGACCTTTATGTTTATTACCAAATATCAAATGTCTAAACGATATCAAATCCTTTAAATTACTTGATATAAAAAATGTAGGACCAGATCTTCGTTTAAGATTGATACCAAAGGATATATGATTATATTTTTATTAGTTATATAAAATACTTATGCTATAATATTCTTATTTGTAAATAAGAACAAGTAATGATTTAGTAGCCTGAATAATAAGGATTATTATGAATATTATTGAAAGCGATACTATGGCAAATCAAGCTAAGATTGCTATTGCGGTGGTTCGATTTAATCGTTTCGTTAATAATAATTTACTTGAAGGAGCTTTAGATGTTTTAAAAAGAATTGGACACGTAAAAGATGAAAATATAACCATAATTTGGGTCCCAGGCTCTTATGAATTACCGTTAATCGCAAAAGCATTGGCCATTAGTCACAAATATGATGGAATAATAGCCTTGGGTACAGTAATTCGGGGATTTACTGTACATTTTGAATTTGTTGCAAAAGAATGTAGTTCTGGATTATCTAGAATTTCTATGGAAAACACATTGCCTATTGGATTTGGATTACTTACTACGGATAATATTAGTCAAGCTATAGAACGTTCAGGTGTTAAATCCAATAACAAAGGATCAGAAGCTGCTTTGTCTGTTTTAGAAATGATTAATATACTAAAAATAATTAAAAATAGTTCTTAATACATATAAATATATCAAAGGAATTGGGTGAAAACAATTAGTAGAAGGCGTGCTCGTGAATGTACATTGCAGGCATTATATTCTTGGCAAGTATCTAAAAATAATGTTAAAGAAATAGAACGTTATGTTGTAACAGAGCAAGATATTCAAGATTGTAATATCTCTTATTTTCATGAATTATATATCGGAGTAATAAGTTGTGCTGAAGAATTGGATAAATTAATGATACCCCATCTATCCCGTAATTTAGAAAAATTAGGTTATATTGAGCATTCAGTGTTACGGATTGCATTATTCGAGCTTACTAAATGTAATAATATACCATATAAAGTTGCCATTAATGAAGCAATTGAGCTTGTAAAAGATTTTGGAGCTGAAAAAAGTCATAAATTTATTAATGGAGTACTAGATAAAATAGCTACTCAGCTTTGTGTTAGTAAAAACAATCATATTATTAAATGATAATGATATGGTTGTTTTATAATGAACAATAAATTTAAAAGCACAATAATTATTTTTATTAATCCCGAACCGATAGATGTGTACTACTAATATGTTCTTAAATATGATTAATGATTTGAAATTATCTAAAATATGGTGTTTATTTGCCACTGGTTTTGGGTTAGGTACGATTTCCTGGTTACCAGTAGGAACTGTAGCGTCATTATTGGCAATACCAATATGGTGGATTTTGAATTATTTATTTCCATTTCAGTTTTATTGTTTGTTCTTGATTATTGGAACAGGAATGGGTACATATTTTTGCGATCATACTACTAAAATAATTGGTGTTCATGATCCTAAATCGATCGTTTGGGACGAATTTGTCGGTATGTGGATGACATTAGTTATAGTACCAATACATAGTTGGTTGTGGACGATCATTGCATTTTTATTATTTAGAATATTCGATATAGTAAAACCTTGGCCAATTTCGTGGTGTGATCGTGAAATAAAAGGAGGGTTTGGAATTATTATTGATGACATATTAGCGAGTATTATATCAGTGTGCATTATTTTACTACTAATGCATTTATATCATTGAAATGTTTTTATAAAATATACTTATATCAATAATATTGAAGGTTAACTTTATATGCGTTTAGGTTATTTAAACGTCATATTATATTTAGTATGACCCTGTTAATGTATCCATTTTATAATTTTTTTATAAATACCCATACTATCTAATCCCAACTCAGAAAGTATCTCTGATTGTGAACCTTGAGAAACAAAAAAATCAGGCAAACCAATGTTTAAAACTGGAACTGATAGCTTGTTCTGCATAATACATTCATTCACTCCGCTTCCGGCTCCACCCATTATTGTATTCTCCTCTAATGTTATTAACACTTGGTGATTTTTAGCAAGAGTTTTTATTAAGTTTTCATCTAATGGCTTAACAAATCTCATATCTACTAAAGTCGCATTTAATTCAGATGCAACATTATAAGCTGATTGTAATAAAGTTCCGAAATTAAGGATTGCGATGCAATTTCCTTGACGACGTATTACACCTTTACTTAATGGTAAAGTATACAATTTTGTTGTATTTACTAAATTACCAGGCATAGCATATCCTTTAGGATAGCGTACAACACTAGGTCCATGTCGATAGCGGTATCCTGTGTATAACATCAATTTACATTCACACGCATCGCTTGGAGTCATGATTATCATATTCGGAATACAACGTAAATACGATAAATCAAAAGCGCCTTGATGAGTTTGCCCATCTGCTCCGACAATACCTCCTCGATCAACAGCAAATAACACAGGTAAATTTGGAATTGCTACGTCATGGATTACTTGATCATATGCGCGTTGTAAAAATGTTGAATAAATAGCGACAATAGGTTTATAACCCGCTATAGCTAATCCAGCAGCAAATGTCACAGCATGTTGTTCAGCAATTGCAACATCAAAATATTGTTTTGGATATTTCTGAGAAAAGATACTCATTCCAGAACCCTCTCTCATCGCGGGTGTAATTCCTATAATCTTATTATCTCGAGCCGCAATTTGGCATAACCAATCACCAAAAATTGCAGAATAAGTTATATTTTTAGAATGCTCTGTAGTAGGTAACGATCCGCTTTCAGGATCAAATTTTGGTACCGCGTGCCATTTAATGGGATCTTTTTCTGCAGGTTCATATCCAAAACCTTTTTTGGTAATAACATGTAAGAATTGCGGACCTTTCATATCGCGTATATTTCTTAAAGTATATACTAATCCTAATACATCGTGCCCATCAATGGGGCCAATATAATTAAAACCAAGTTGTGAAAATAATGAACTTGATGTGCCGCTAAAATTCTTGATTTGGTTATCAGTACATTTAATTGATTTATTAGTTAAAAAAACGTCAGACAATAATTTATTATCATCTACTTTTAAATCGGAATATACTGGTTTTGATAAAACATGAGTATGGTGATTGTTTAATGCTCCTACATTTTCTGAAATAGACATTTCATTATCATTTAAAATAATCAATAAATCAGATTTTGTAGATCCAGCATGGTTCATTGCTTCAAAGGCCATCCCAGCAGTTATTGCTCCATCTCCTATCACGCATACTGTACGACGTCCTAGCATTTCTCGTTCCGCGGCTATTGCTAAACCCAATCCTGCGCTAATCGAAGTAGAGGAATGTCCTACTGATAAAACATCATATTCGCTTTCATCACGACAAGGAAATGGATGTAATCCATTTCTCCTTCTAATACTAAAAATACGTTCGCGCCGCCCCGTAAGAATTTTATGTGGATAAGCTTGATGCCCTACATCCCAAATTAAATAATCAAATGGAGTATTATATACATAATGTAATGCTACGGTAAGTTCTATTGTCCCTAATCCAGATGCAAAATGTCCGCTAGATCTACTAACACTAGTTAAAAGAAATTGACGCAACTCATTACACAACTTTGTTAAATGATCTTCAGATAATTGTCTCAAGTCTTTAGGAATATTGATTAAACCTAATATGGGGTATTTATTTGAATTACAGTTCATATTAAATTTATTTAATATTATTTATTTACGTAATTTTAGTTGTTACGTTTAATGATATAACGCGAAAATGCAGATAAAATATTAACGTTGTAGCCTAATTTCGCAATGTATTTTAAAGATGTTAATGACTCACAATATAAATCTCGAGCTTTAGTGCGAGCCGTGCTTAATCCTAATATTTTTGGATAAGTGTTGACATCATCATGTTTTGCTTGCATATTGTGTTTTTTTTTCTGATCATATGCATATGAAGTATCTATAATGTCGTCTTGTATTTGAAAAGCTAAGCCTATAGTTGTAGCATAGTGGTCTAGGCATGACAATACGTCGTCGCAGCTTTTATCTCCTGCCGCTAAAGCTCCAATGCGAACTGCAGCTCGAATTAATGATCCTGTTTTGTATTGATATATGGTTTCTAACTGCGTGGCGGATATATTTTTATTATTTTTACTAATTAAATCTAAAGACTGACCTAAGCACATTCCATTAGCTCCGCTGGCAGCAGCTAATGTAGCAATCATTTTTAAACGATCTTGATCTGTGACAGTTGGCATATGTGCTTCTGAAAGAATAGTAAAAGCCAGTGTATGTAGAGCATCACCCGCTAAAATAGCAATAGATTCTCCAAATTTGACATGACATGTTGGATGTCCTCTACGCAGTTTATCATTATCCATAATAGGTAAATCATCATGAATTAAAGAATAAGCATGTATACATTCAATGGCTGCTGCTGGAGCATTAAGATTTGATGATCTAATGCCAAATAATTTACCTGTTTGATAAACCAAAAAAGGACGCAACCGCTTTCCTCCTAACAGAATACTATAACGTATTGCTTGCATCAGAAGAGATACATCTTGTTTGAGAAACATAATCAAATAACGGCTAATAGCGTCGTCTACTCGTTGATGGCTGTCACGCAGCTCATTAACAAAATCAATCATAAGCATAGCATCGCTAATAATACCATAAAATAAACATTATTAGATATATGTATTTAAATGACATATACGACACATAATAATATTACATTATAAAAATATCTATATGTTAGTACAATTATTTTTTGATGTATTCATATACTGCTGATGAATATAATAGCCTATCATTATTTTTGATTCGATAATCCTAAAAAAACACATTATTATATAAATAATATTAATTTATATAGTATAAGATTGCTATATTTAATATATTATTCTTATGCTTATCTTATGTATTTTAATGTTTAAAATATTTTTATGAAAATAATCATTAAATTATCACCAGAAATTACAATAAAAAGCCGTGCTATACGAGTTTTTTTTATAAAAATTCTTATTACAAATATTAAAACTATTTTAAAAAAAAATAGTGAATCAGCATCAATTATACGTAATTGGGATTATCTCGAAGTAATATGTAATAATAATAAGCATCAAAAAATATGCGCTATTTTAGTGAATATTCCTGGTATTCATCATGTGTTATTAATTAAAAAACATATGTTTCGTTCTTTGCAAGATATTTCTGAAAAAATTATAGTCAGCCTGAATCATGATATTAAATTATCAGGCAAAAGTTTTTGTGTTCGAGTAAAACGTCGTGGCAAACATAATTTCACTTCTCAAGAAGTTGAACATTATTTAGGAAATAAACTGTGTCAACACATAGTTAATATTAGAGTTAACTTAAAAAATCCGGAGAAAACTATATATTTGGAAATTAAAGATAATCAACTTTTTATAATTATCAAGCGTTACGAAGGATTAGGAGGTTTTCCGATAGGTACGCAACAAGAAATGTTGTCATTAATTTCAGGAGGATTTGATTCAGCTGTTGCTAGCTATATGTTAATTCGACGAGGATGTAAAGTTAATTATTGTTTTTTTAATTTAGGAGGAGCTATGCATACTGTTGAAGTATGTAGGATAATATATTTTCTATGGAATAAATTTAGTAGTTCTCATAAAATAAAATTTATTTCTATTGATTTTTCAGAAGTCATTAAAGAAATTGTTTCTAAAATAAAAGACAACCAAATAGGAGTAGTGTTAAAACGTATGATGATACGTTCTGCATCATTGGTAGCTAATCGTTGTAAAATTACTGCGTTAATAACAGGAGAAGTGCTAGGGCAAGTATCAAGCCAAACTTTGAGTAATCTAACACTCATTGACAGTGTTTCTGATCATGTAATATTTCGCCCTTTAATTGCTTATGATAAAGAAAAAATTATCAATTTAGCCCGAAAGATAGGCACAGAAATACTTTCAAAATCTGTTCCAGAATATTGTGGAATAATATCAAAAAAATCAACTGCAAAGACAACAAAACAACTCATTGAATTTGAAGAAAATAATTTTGATTTCACCGTGTTAGATCGTGCAGTGTCTCAATCTTATGTAATAGACGTACAAAATATGCCTGATCAAATTATTAATCAGCATGTATTTCAAGTAGAAACTAAAAAAATATTGGATTATAATGACGTAGTATTGGATATACGAACAGAAATTGAACAAGAAAAAAATCCTCTTTGTTTAAATAATATAGAAATAAAAAAAATACCTTTTTATAGATTAATTAATCAATTTTCTAAACTAGATCCAAATAAAGTATATTTATTATATTGTGATCATGGCATAATGAGTCGATTACAAGTAATGTATTTGTATAGCCAAGGATTTCGCAATGTAAAGATATATAGACCATCTATTACTTAGATGGCATATTAGGTAACAAGTCACGAATAAATACTTCAGTTAAAAATTTTGGTTAATAATGAGAGCCTTACTTAATTGGGGATTAAGTATATTAAAATTGTTTTATAGAAATGTTACGATTATTGGTTTTAAATAATACTGAATTACAATATATTTTTATTGTAATTCAGTATTCATACCATAGTAATTATGATTTCACAGTTTATAAAAAAATAATTAATTTTTTTATTCAGTATTTATTGAAATATTCTGCGCTTTAATAAGGCAATGATTTCATATATCTCATTACACTATTAACTGTAAAATTAACCCACATTACAAACAATTAATGTAGTGTATTAATCACTATAACGTATAATAAGGATATAATTAATGAAAAAAAGAACACTAACCAGATTCCTTTCATTTCTAATAAAAATCCACCTAAAATTCCCCCGAATCCTATTCCTAAAAATTGACCAATAGAATAAATACTAATGGTAGTTCCTTTATATTTTTTTTGTGCTTCTTTATTTATTAAAGCAGGTAATATTGTTTCTATTAAACTAAATGCTATAAAAAATAACTGCATTCCAAATAAAAATATTTTACTATATAACGTATTCATTGACATAATTAGTTCAGATACAAATAAAACATTCACACAAGTAATTAATATCTTTTTTGTACAATTTTTACCTTCAAAATAGAAAATACATGTCAACACTACAATCGCAGATATTATCATAGTAATACTATAAATTTTCCAATGTATACTAAGAGGAAATCCTAAATTTATCATTGTTTTAGGTAAAACAATAAAATTTAGCATTAAAATAGTATGTGTAAAAAATATGCTGCCATTTAATTTTATTAATTGCGAATGAGTTAATATTTGTTTAATGTTATTCAGTATAATAAATAAATTTTCATCATTTTTTACGGGATAAGAAGAAATAGGCAGTTTTATAATACAAATTAGAATAATAGCTAATATAATTAATATAGTAATACTATGAAATAATCCGCTCAATCCAAACTTATCAGTAATAATTGGGCCAAAAATCATAGAAGCAGCAAAAGCTATACCGACACTCATTCCAACTGACGCCATAGCTTTTATGCGATGTTGTTCTTGTACTGAGTTTAATAATAATGCTATAAGTGAACTACCAATAGCTCCTGATCCTTGTAGTGCCCGTCCAATGATAAGTCCCCAAATATTATTAGTAGTTGCTGCTATTTCACTGCCAAAAATAAATAACATCAACCCCCCGATAATAACAGATTTATGCCCAATTTTATCAGACATTAATCCAAAAGGTAATTGAAAGATTATTTGCATTAAGCCATATATTCCAATAGCTATACCTAATAAACTTCCATTCGCTCCTTGTAAGGAAAGAGCATGAATAGTTAAAACGGGCAAAATCATAAATACTCCTGCCATGCGCAATGCAAATATCATGCTTAATCCCAATGTAATGTACAATTCTTTTTTAGTCATTATAGTATTAATAATTAGATAAATGCCGAAATATCTTGAATTTATATATTTAAAAAAAATATCGATATATATGAAACATTTAAAATAAAAATTTTATAAATATTGAGAAATATTATATTATTTATTCATTTAAGTTGACAGTATTTCACACATGGCGTACTTACAGTAATATATTTTTTATGTAGCAAAATAAATATGATCTAAGGATAAAAGTAAATTTAGTGATACTATAATAGCAAGAGATAATAAAAACATTTTCCTTGCCCACAAACTATCATGATTAATTATTCTATAACCATAAAAACCCATATATAACCACCATAAATTCATAACGCTAATTATTATTAAAAATATATAACTAGCGTACCCCATAACAGTAAATAATGTAGTTGTTATAATAAATCCAATTATATAAACAACCATATGATTCTTAGTTGATTCTACTCCCTTTTTAATAGGGAAAGTGGGAATACAAGCTACTTTATAATCATTTAATCGTAAAATAGCAATGGAATGTGAATGTGGGATTTGCCACAAACTAAAAATTATTAATAATATCAAAGCTCCTACATCAAATTGATTTGCAGCGGTACAATATCCAATGACTGGCGGCATAGCTCCTGATATACTCCCTACCATTATACTATAAATAGATCTACGTTTCATCCATAAACTATATACACCGACATATATAAATAAACCTATTGCCGCTAAATATACTGTCAAAAAATTCTTAGTAAAACTTAAAAACAAAAATCCAAATATACTTAAGATTACTGCATACAATATACTTTGGTTTAAAAAAAGTTGACCGTGTTGCACTAAAACTCTATTTTTAGTTCTTTCCATAACTGCATCAATATCTCGATCAATAATGTTATTTAACACACAGCTAGCAGCTATCACTAAGGCTGTTCCTATAGTCATTGCGATAAATAAAGAACAAGATACATAGCCTCGTCGCGATGCTATTAAAAATCCCCCCGTAGCCGACATTAAATTACCTAAAACAATTCCTGGTTTCGTTAAGTGTAAATAATATTTAAGCATAACAATTAAACTATCTTACTCAAATCATCAAATTGTGATGCAAATGTGTCATAATCCATACACTTCCCAACACAAGGATAAAAACGATAAATACTGTGAATATTAAAGATATTAAATTCCATGCTTGATTAGATACATTTCCCAAATGTAAAAAGCAAATTAAATGGACAAAAATCTGCATTATTGCGCAAAATACAATGATATTTATTAATATTATTTTATTATGTATTGCGTCATGTGCAACTATAACAAATGGCACGATTGTCAAGACAACAGATAATACAAACCCAATTAAATATGACTTCTGTGTATAACCATTCTTCATTAATCATAGTACTCCCAGTAAATATACTTCAGTAAATACACATATCCATATAATATCAAGAAAATGCCAAAATAAACTTAAACATCGCATTCGTATATAGTTGGTGTATGTTAATCCTTGATACACAATATGCATTATCATTACCACAATCCAAATAAGACCCGCTATTACATGTAGACCATGAGTCCCTACTAAAGTAAAAAAAGAAGAAAGAAACGCACTGCGACATGGATTGTTTCCTAATTTAATTAAATGATAAAATTCATAAATCTCCATACTAATAAAACATAGTCCTAATAAAAAAGTTATTCCCATCCAAATATTTACTTGTTTCGTATATGATTTTTCTACGTATATCATAACTTTACTATGAGTAAGACTACTTAATAATAAACAACAAGTTTCTACAAACACAAAAGGTAATGAAAATATATCTTTACCTGAAGCACAATCTACTGTGTTATTATACAATACAGAGTATATTGCAAATAAACTTGCAAACAAAATACAATCACTCATTATGTATAACCAGAAACCAAATATTGTCTTTATATTTAAATTATTATATTTTAACATTGTTAACGCATTCAATTTCTTTAATTTTCCCTATTGGTACGTAATATTCTGTATCTTCATTAAATGTATGAAGAATCCAAGTTGCTATTATTCCAAACATACTGAAAATAACGAGCCACCAGATATACCAAATCATACCAAATCCAAATGTTAAACCGAAGAAAGATATAACAATGCCAGAATAGGTATTTTTAGGCATATGTATGGATTGAAATTGATCAGGACAAGAATACACGTTTCTATTATTTTGTACATACCAAAAAACATCACGATCACTGTTTATTATAGGAACAATTGCAAAATTATAAAATGGAGGAGGAGAAGAAACAGCCCATTCTAAAGTAGATCCATTCCATGGATTTCCATTGATATCTTTATATTTATCACGATTTACAATACTGACTATTATTTGGATACATTGACACATAATACCCAATCCAATCAATGTAGTACCTATTGATGCTGTTATTAACATCGATGAAAAAATTGGATCGATGTGTTGACTTAATCGACGAGTCATACCCATAAACCCCAAAATATATAACGGCATAAATGCTATATAAAATCCAATAATCCAAAACCAAAAAGCTCGTTTCCCCCATTTTTCATTTAAAACATAACCAAAAGCTTTAGGAAACCAGTAGGTAGCGCCGGCAAAACAACCGAACAACACTCCTCCAATAATAACATTATGAAAATGTGCAATTAAAAATAAACTATTATGTAATACAAAATCAGCCCCAGGCACAGATAATAATACCCCGGTCATTCCTCCTATGGAAAATGTAATGATAAATCCAATAGTCCACATCATTGGGGAGGTGAAAACAATTTTCCCTCGATACATAGTGAATAACCAGTTAAACACCTTTACTCCAGTTGGAATGGCAATTATCATGGTCATGATACCAAAAAATGCATTAACGTTAGCACCTGCACCCATAGTAAAAAAATGGTGCAGCCATACACAAAAAGATAACACAGTGATTGCGATAGTGGCCCATACTAATGAAGTATATCCAAACAATTTCTTTTGTGAAAAGGTGGAAACAATTTCTGAAAATACGCCAAATACGGGCAATACTAAAATATATACTTCTGGATGTCCCCAAGCCCAAAATAAATTGATATACATCATCATGTTCCCGCCTAAATCGTTAGTAAAAAAATGGGTTCCCAGATAACGATCTAGTGTTAGCAAAGCAATAGTAGCAGTCAAAATGGGAAAAGCCGCAATGATTAATGTGTTTGTACATAAAGCAGTCCAAGTAAAAACTGGCATTTTCATCATTGACAATCCTGGGGCTCGCATGTATAAAATTGTAGTGAAAAAATTTATACCAGTTAAAGTAGTTCCTATTCCAGAAATTTGTATACTCCATATCCAATAATCGACACCAACGCCAGGACTATATTCTTTGCTTGATAACGGTGGGTAACCTGACCATCCTGTTTGAGCAAATTCTCCTACTCCTAAGGAAAGATTTATTAAAATTACACCTACCATAAATAACCAAAAACTCAGAGAATTCAAAAAAGGAAAAGCAACATCCCGTGCTCCAATTTGCAATGGAACTACTAAGTTCATTAATCCTATTACGAACGGAGTAGCCATAAATATGATCATGATTACCCCATGAGCGGTAATTACTTGATTATAATGATGGGCTGAAAGAAATTCATACGATCCAGAAGAAGATAAAGCTTGTTGTGCTCTCATCATGATCGCATCAGCAAAACCACGTAAAAACATAATACATGAGACTATAATGTACATAATCCCAATTTTTTTATGATCTACAGAAGTAAACCATTCATTCCAAAGATATCGCCATTTATTGTAATATGTGATGATACCAGAAAGCATTACTCCAATGAAAAGAATGATAATAACTGTCGACATAATAACTGGATCTTCATACGGAATAGAATGTGTTGTTAATTTTCCAAACATTACTTTATTATCCTTTATATATTTACAATACTTCCGAAAAACAATCATCCTTTATATTAAGGAAACACGCGGTGTAGTTAAAAATGTTCTTTCCTTTGATGTGTAAATTTATTGATCACATTAAAAAACAAGTTGGGTTGTACATTGGAGAAATAAATTATCGGATGATATTCACTGGGTTTAGCTAATTCTTCATAAATTGACATATTATTAATTTGATGAGATGATTTTTGAGCTGTTTGTATCCATTGTTCAAATTCTTGTTTAGTCTGTGTAGCAGTAACAGTAAATTTCATACCAGAAAATCCTCGACCACTAAAATTTGATGAAATACCTTTGTATCGACCTGCTGCATTAGCTATTAAATATAATTCCGTACGCATTCCAGCCATCGCATAAATTTGTCCTCCTAATTGAGGAATAAAAAAAGAATTCATAACCGAATTAGAAGTAACATTGAATTTTATCGGTATATGTGCCGGAAAAACAAGCTCATTAATAACTGCTATATTTTGTTTTGGATAAATAAAAAGCCATTTCCAATCTAATGATATGACATCAATAATAATTGGTTGCTCAACAGATGATACAATAGGGTTTTTAGGATCTAATTTATGAGTAGTTTTCCAAGTTACAGCTCCTAAAAAGATAATAATTAAAATCGGCACAGCCCAAATTATAAATTCTATTTTTTTAGAATTTACCCAATTAGGATTATATCGCGTATTTCTGAGATTAGATGCTCTATATTTTATAGTAAAAAAAAATGTCATCACGATTACTGGGACAACTATACTGAGCATTAATCCGAGTGCGGTCAATATCAGTGAACGTTCTTCTATTCCAATTTGGCCTTTAGGATGTAATAAAACCAAACCGCTGCATCCATTTAATACCGGTATCAAACTATACAGTAACAATGAAATACACATCTTTCTATGTTTGCATACGCTGAATTTCATTCAACAATTCTAATGCGAATATATATTTTAAGTTTTTGAATTAAACATCCTACTGCAAACCTGCATTAATGTAAATAGATTATATGTATCTAAAAACTTTTATAATTACCATTTATTGAAAAATGTTAAGCATAGTCAATATTTTTATTCAAAATTAACTGCATTTTATGAAGTAAAGATAACACTAAATACTCTATTATTTAATTAATAATTTACAGCAACACTTGTATTATTAGGCATAATTGAGCTAATTTTTTTACTAAATAACTTAATGTAAATTAATTTAATTATATATTTTATATATCTATTCAAGTATTAATATCACGGTGATTATAATACTTATAACATCATTAAAAACTTAGTGCATTGATAATTGTAAAAATATAAGCTAGATATAGTAATTATTTATTAGATATAAATGTAAATTAGGGGTCTGTTACATGTATAATTTGTACATTATATAATGTTGCATAGTATTGTATGTTTTTATTGTTATTTTCAATTTTAAAATCAAAAGGAATAAATTAGATACGCATAATGATTGAAAATATTAAATGTTTATGGAAAGTACATTACTGTTAATTTATTTTATGAATATTGTGAATACAGAGTATTATGAAAGATCAACACATTTTTCTGAAAACATATATATTCATAGGTTTTGTGTTGGAAAAGTACTTATTTTTTAATAAAAATTATGAAATTACTATTCGTCATAAAATCATGATAAAATTAATATAATAAAGATTTTATTGATCTTATCCTCACAACAAGATCAATGTAATTAATGAACCTAAGTGCAATAATTTATACACTTTTTTAATAATAGTAAAATTTTTGTGCATACTATTACAGTAGAAATATATCCACATATAACACTGAAAAGGATTCATTAACATTGAAATAAAAACCCAATTTTATTAGAAATTATAGAAAATGGATATTGATTGTAGCTGTAAAAAATATCAAAAATACATGTACATGGAAATGTAGTAATAATCAAATTAGTATTGATGTCGGATTATTTTTAACATCGCCATACTCTCTTATGATAAAATACAAAGACGACAACATTAGAGGTGTTGTTACGATAGTTAATAAAGAATAATCATTTTGCCTAATTTATAAGAAAGAATGCTTGATTGTAATATAGAAGATGTTTTCAATATAAAAAATTAATATTCAAAATGAATATCATTTCAAAATAATCTTTAAGGAAATATCCATGGATTTATTGTTATTTTTTTGAAAATGAAAATTTTAAAATTTTTTAAAATAAAATCAGAATGACATAAAACAGTTCGTTTCAAAAAATAGACACCACAAAGAAAAATATATATAAAAAATTCAGGAATATATTTAATATTATTTAAACTCTGTTATTAGAATAAAATAAAAAAATAAATACTAAAATAACATATTTATCTAATGAAATTGAGCTTCTTGCTACGTTTAATCGCATATGTACTAATAGTTCACAGCAATAAGACAACCAAGTATATTCATATCAATAAAACTAAAAATACAACCATTACAGACTTTATTGCTATGAAAATTTAACCTCGAAGATCAATATAAACGTCACGTAAAATTGCATTGTCATGTGATGATGTTACCTATAAAAATTGATATTAACTGTGTTTCTCATTCACAACATTATTAATAATATATTAGATACATTCGATGTTTCAAAAAAATGTGATCATGGAACAACGATACGACAACAGCAACAATATATTCCGAGCTTTCTTTTTATAAAGAACAATAAATGATTTTATTCTTAATCAAACAAAATTATTGCAAAAATTACATATAACGATTTAATAAAATATGATTAAAATTATCTGATCATTAGAAACGTTAGACTATAAGAAACATCACCTTAAATAATAAATGCTTTTATTTTAATTGGTTGATTAGATTATAAACAATCAATTTTCATCAACGTGAAATGTCTTTGACATATTTATTACATACGATAGTAATCGTACATATAAGATACGATGAGAACAAATATATATATATATGAACATTCTCTATTTTAATACTTAAACATTTGATTAATATAAATTAACTGAAAACTATATGCTCAATAATTACTTCTTAAGAAAGTATGATTATTAAATTTAGTTTGAAATTTTTCATAAATTGTATTATATCAAGGTTTAAATAAACCTTGATATAACAGATGTAGAATACAAGAGGATGTAATACATGCTATGCAATGCTCACATAACTTTAAAGCACCTGATTGTCATCGTATGATAGTAGTTCCAACAGTAATAGAGCGCACTATTCGTGGAGATCGAGTATACGATATATTTTCTTTATTACTAAAAGAAAGAATTATTTTTATGACAGGAACAATCGAAGATAGTGTAGCTAATTTGATTGTTGCTCAAATGATGTTTTTAGAATCAGAAAATTCAGAAAAAGACATCCATTTGTATATTAACTCTCCAGGCGGAGTGATAACAGCAGGAATGTCAATATACGATACTATACAATTTGTAAAACCTGATGTTAGTACGTTTTGCATGGGACAAGCTGCATCCATGAGCGCTTTCCTATTAGCTTCTGGCACCAAAGGTAAACGATTTTGTTTACCGAACGCTCGAATAATGATTCACCAACCATTAGGATCTTTCCAAGGACAAGCTACTGATATTGCTATTCATACCAGAGAAATATTGAAAATTAAAAATAATATCAATGAGCTTATGGCAAAACATACCGGACAATCTATTGATATCATTAATAAAGATACAGAACGAGATTGTTTTTTATCTGCTGATGAAGCAATGAAGTATGGATTGGTAGATTGTGTATTATCTCAACGCATATAAATGTAGATTACTGTTTAATTTGTTTTTTTATTATCATCATGATCTGTAATAAAATTTATGTTTGAATGTATTATTTATGTCTCAAATAATTTATAGATCGTTTTAAAATTAAATTAAAAGTAAACGGAGGGATATCAGACTGTGAGCGATGATCATCAAAATCATTCAAAAAATGTATTGTGTTGTTCATTTTGTGGAAAAGACCAAAATCAAGTATTAAAATTAATTGCTGGATTATCAGCGCATATTTGTGATACATGTGTTGGTCTATGTAAAGATATAATTAGCCAAGAAAATAAAGGTAAAATAATTAACGAAAAATTAATTAAATATCCCACTCCTTGTGAAATTAAGAATCATTTGGACGATTACGTGATTGGACAAGAATACACTAAAAAAGTACTTGCAGTAGCAGTATATAATCATTACAAACGTTTACGTAATGAAAGGATATGTATAAACAGCAATAGCACAAAATTATTTAAAAGCAACATTTTATTGATCGGCCCTACAGGAAGTGGTAAAACATTATTAGCAGAAACATTAGCTCGGTTTCTTAATGTCCCATTTGCTATATCAGATGCTACTACTTTGACAGAAGCGGGGTATGTCGGCGAGGATGTAGAAAACGTTGTACAAAAATTATTACAACGATGTAATTATGATGTGAATAAGGCACAACAAGGAATTATTTATATAGACGAAATAGACAAGATTTCTAGAAAATCAGAAAACCCTTCTATTACTCGAGATGTTTCCGGAGAAGGAGTACAACAAGCTTTATTAAAGTTGATTGAAGGGACTACAGCTGCGGTACCACCACAAGGAGGCCGTAAACATCCTCAGCAAGAATTTATACAAGTAGATACTACTAATATTCTTTTTATTTGTGGCGGTGCTTTTTTTGGTTTGAATCAAATTATTCAGCAACGCACTACTAACGAACGTACAATTGGATTTCGAGTGTTAGAAAACAACGATACCACAAAAAATACTGAGCATTCATTATTAACACAAATTGAGCCAGAAGATTTAATTAAATTTGGTTTGATTCCAGAATTTGTTGGTCGACTTCCAATAGTTTCTACTTTAGATGAATTGAAAGAAAAAGAATTAATTAAAATCTTAAAAGAACCAAAGAACGCTTTAATAAAACAATATGAAATACTATTTCATATTGATGGAGTAAAATTAGAATTTTCCGAAACATCATTGATCGCTATTGCTAAAAATACTATGAAAAAAAAAATTGGTGCTCGTGGACTGAGAGCTATTCTAGAGAACATACTGCTAGATATAATGTATGAATTACCTTCCCAAAACAACATAGATAAAGTAATAATTGACGAATCAGTAGTATTTGGGCGCTCAAAACCATTGTTAATCCACAGTAACCATAAAACTAACCAAACATAAGTGAACTCTTGTTGAATACAAACTACATGAGATACTGTTTGTTGTAATTTGAGAATAAAAAATTTGTTATTATGATAATAACAATAATCGCTCTATTTTAAACACAAAGTTCGAAAAAAAATTACCCATCATATAATATATTTATTATAATTGAAAGAGAAAAATTCTAGTAATTAATTATTTTTTATTGAAAAATTTTTTCCGAATAAGAAAATTTTCATTTCTTTTTCAACTATTATACGATCTGAAATATTCATCATATTAAGTTTATTTTCATTGATTAAAATAGTTTGTTTATTTTGCCATTGCATCCATGCAATCTTAGAAATATGTTCATAAATATACTTTCCTAATGCTCCTGGATAACATGGAGCGGCTAATCTTTCAGCATATTTTTTTAAAAAAACACAATAAATTATTTTGGACATTATTAGAAGTCTCACATTGCAATAATCATTTTTATGAAAATTGGACATTTAATATCTTTTATTATGTTACAACTACAATTTCTGTAGTATTATGGAAATTGGTTTAGGTAATCCAATGATTGGAGGATACATTAAATCATACCAAATCCCATCTTTTTTATAATTTAACTTTTTATGTATATTAAGCAATATTGGTTTGATTTCTAAATCAATATTGCTTAATTTATGTTTTAAAACGGATAAATTTATACGTTGATTATTATCAAGATTATAGCGTAACAACCACGTATTTAATATTTTAAGATTGGAAAATTCAGGAAAACAAAACAACCCCCCCCATATCCCTTGATATGATCGCTTTTCGAGCCATATCATTTTCATTTGATACTGTTGTGACAACAACAACAAAAACCAGATAGTCTTCTTAATTAATTTTTTTTTAAGTTTCTTTCTGGGATACTGATCAACACAGTGATTTAGAAAAGATCGGCAACTTTTTTGAAGAGGGCAATCATTGCAAAGTGGATACATATTAGTGCATATTAATCTCCCGAGATCCATCATAGCTTGATTAAAAGCTGCAACTTCTATTTTAGGAAGTAATTGATTGATTAACAACCATAGTTTATTATTTACCTCGGAGCTATTTCTTGATAAACAATAATCGAGCGCATAATATCTAATTAATATTCGTTTTACGTTGCCATCAAGAATAGGATAATGTTGATCTAACGTTAACGATAATATAGCTCCTGCGGTCGATTTTCCGATACCAGGCAAAGAAACAAGCGTGTCGAAATCTTTTGGAAAATTACCATGATAATGATTAACAATAATTTTAGCTGTTTTGTGTAAATTCCTAGCTCGCACATAATACCCCAATCCGCTCCATAAAAATAATACTTCATCTAATTCTGCTGTCGCCAATTGTGTAATGGTTGGAAATTTTGAAATAAATCGTTCATAATAAAAAATTACAGTTTTCACTTGTGTTTGTTGCAGCATGATTTCAGATAACCAAGTTTTATACATTGTTTTATTCAATTGCCATGGTAAATCCTGTGTTCTATATTTTTGATACCAAAGTAATACTTTTTTTGAAAAAATAATATCTTGAGTCATATGTTTTCTATATAAAAATCAAATGTAATCTGTACGCTTACGTAAGCAACTAAACTTTCGTTAAAAGGTATTTTTAAAAATTTAAAACAATTTTTTTAAATAAAAATATCTGGAATTAATATATTGTTAAAGTAACCATAAATGTTACTACTCAATTAAAAAAATATGAAATTCAATTTCAAGAATTAGTGTTATAGCTTAAATAATTACTTATTTTTAAACATAGCACTGCCCACTGTACAATAAATTACTTTTTGAAGAAAGTGATCTAACAATCGTATTTCTGATTATTATTAGAAACACCGTCCATACATCAATACGCACGAATTTATTCATAATAAACACATGTGTACATTTTTATTAAAAATTATAGAATTTTTGTATTATCTGATTTTTATTAGAAATAAAAATAATATCACAAAATTATCAATGGGCCGTTGTGAGCTGATTTGTCTCAATTAATAAACGATTTTTATCTATTATCATAATTCCTAATTTATTTCGTTTATGCTGATACTCTATATTGAAAAATATAAATAAAAACGAACAAAATATTTTTACATACCTTTATTCAATTGAAATTTAAAATTTATAAAACATTTATAATTAAAATTATCTATCAAAATTTAAAATGATCTTTTAATTATAATTGAATTACATAAAACTAGTAAAATTGAGTAAATTTATTATTATTATTATTTTCATGGAAAATTGATATTTTTTTAAAACTATATTTTAGTACCACCTGGAAATATATTTCCAATAACGATAGTCAATGCGTGCATTAAAAATATCAATATATTAAAAAAATCAGTCAATTTTTTCTATTGAAAAAAAATAATATTTCTTATTATATATAAGATGAAACTTTTTATATATAAATTAATATGATAAATATAAAATATTTGACATATTATCATTTTTTTACATTATTTTAAAAATTTTTTATAATAACAAATAATAAAAACAATTATTAAAATTTGAACATTATCATCATAATTAATTTAATTTATAATATTTAATTATTATTTTTTATTCTATTTGTATAGAAAATTTTATTTTTTTGTGCTTAAAATTTGTTTAGCCAACTTTTTAAAATTACTCCAGCTGCAATTGCATTGATTTTAATATTTGTTTTAACACATAAATTATCATGATAAAATTCAAAATAGTTTAAACGTGCTTCACTCGTACTAAAACGCTCATCATGCATCTCGACCGTAACAGGAAATTGTTCTTTGAGTTGCGTGGCAAATATCTTTGCTAAAATCGTAATAGGTTGTTCGCTCCCATCTATTTTTAAGGGCAATCCTACTACCAAAGTCATTGGTTTCCACGTATTATAAATATCTTTGATATGTTTCCAATTAGGAACACCAAATTGCGACTGCAATACAATCAGAGGTTGTACAGTGCAAGTCAATTTTTGACCAATAGCCACTCCTATATGTTTAGTACCAAAATCAAAACCCATAACTATATCAACAGACATCACGCATGACCTGTCTGATCAGCAATATTATAAATATCAATTCCCAATATTTTTGCAGCTGCGCGCCAACGATCAATAATAGGAGTATGAAATAAAATTGTTTCATTAGCTGGAGCAGTAAGCCAAGTATTTTCCATTAATTCACGTTCTAATTGACCTTTAGCCCATCCAGAATAACCAAGTGCCACCAACACATCCTTTGGTTGATTAGGGGTTCCTAAAGTTTCTAGAATATCTTTAGAAGTAGTAATCATAGCTTTTGAGGAAATGTTAACACTAGAACCAAAACCTTTTATAGGAGTATGCAAAATAAAACCTCGATCGTCTAATAAGGGACCTCCAGAAAATACTGGATTATCTAATCGGATGGACGGATCGCGCGTAGAGGATACAATCTTTAGGTTGTTTAATATAGTTTCTACCGTACATCGTGTCACTAGTTTGTTAATGACAATGCCCATAGCACCTGTATCATTATGTTCACAAATATATACCACTGATTGTTTAAATAATGGATCTTGTAATGCAGGCATAGCAATTAAAAAATGATTTTGTAAATTTGTTATCTTATGTGATGTTAACATAAATTGCTTATAAATTTTTTATTAAAAATACAAAGTTTAAAAATTTTAATTAATTATTTTTCTCAAATAATTTACATCTTTACTATCAATTATTATTGATTAATTTCTGTGCAAACCACAATTCAATCTAAGTATTAAAATTTTTTAATTATTATTAACACATGGCTTTGTGTTCTCTGTCAACACGATATTTATAATGAGAATATTTAAATAAAATTTAAGTTAAACTAATAACATTTTAAACATAAAAAAATCGACAATTAATTATACAACGTGTCAACATGTGGATTCTCAAATAACACATGCTATACTTTTATTTTTTACATTAAAATTAATCGAAATTGCTACATATTAAAATATCTTAAAAATATTAGTATATAGTGCATATATTAATATAGGTATTTTATAAAGACTAATAAAAATTTTGAAATTAATTAAGTATATAAAATTTAATTGCACTATTTTATATTTAAAAAATTTATTTATTGTGTATTACATATTTCATAAAATTTTTACAAAGGTTAATTAACTTTAATCACTAATATTAACACACATTGTTATATTGTTTATACATAAAATTAAACATTAATTTTATGTATAAACAATATGTAGTTAAATTTTAAATTTTTGTTAATTTTATTAAAAATTGATTATATAATTTTAATTTTTATACAAATATATGCATGTTACATGCAAGCCCAATATCAATCGATCAGCGAACTGTATATTTCCATATCAATAAAATCATTATAAATCAACTTAAAAGTAAATGTGTAGATATTATCAAGATGTGCATTTCAAACCAGCCGCATCACGAAGAAGTTCTGCCTTATCAACTTTTTCCCAAGGAAAACATTCACGACCAAAATGTCCATAAACGGCTGTTTCTTTGTAAATTGGTTTTAATAAATCTAACATAGCAATCAATCCATAAGGACGAAAATCAAAAAAATTTTTTATTAATTTTATTAAAATGTTATGTGATATTTTTTCTGTTCCAAAAGTTTCAATGCTCATAGAAATTGGATGTGGCACACCAATTGCATAGGACACTTGAAGCTCACAGCGATCTGCTAATCCAGCCGCTACAATGTTTTTAGCTACATATCTCGCTCCGTATGCAGCCGAACGATCTACTTTTGATGGGTCTTTTCCAGAAAAAGATCCGCCACCATGCCGAGCCATACCTCCATAGGTATCTACAATAATCTTTCTTCCAGTTAAACCGCAATCACTAATAGGGCCTCCAATGACAAAACGCCCGCCGGGATTAATAAGAAATATGGTACTGTTAGACAACCATTTATTGGGTAACACTGGTTTAATAATTTCTTCCATGGCAGCTTCTTTCAAATCTGTTAACTTTATATCATAAGCATGTTGAATAGACAAGACAACAGCGGTGATACCAATGATCTTGCCATTTTCATAAGCAACAGTTACTTGGCTTTTAGCATCTAATCCTAACCAAGGTAACACTCCACTTTTTCTCACTTGAGACTTTCTTTTAATTAAACGATGTGCATATGTTATCGGAGCAGGCATTAAAACATTAGTTTCATTAGTAGCATATCCAAACATTAATCCCTGATCACCTGCTCCTCGTTGTAATACATTTGTATTACCCTGATTAATACTACATTGAATATCTGAAGATTGTTTATTAATTATACTCAATATTACGCAAGAATTTGCGTCAAACCCCATATCTGAACGAACATAACCAATATCGCGAATGGTGTTTCTAGCGATTTCTTCCATATTTACCCAAGCAGTGGTAGTAATTTCTCCACCTATTATTACTATACCTGTTTTAACATAAGTTTCGCATGCAACACGAGCTCTTGGATCCTGCGCTAAGATAGAATCCAATATAGCATCAGAAATCTGATCTGCAATTTTATCTGGATGCCCTTCTGATACGGACTCAGATGTAAACGAATATTGTGACATCTTTTATATCCTTTTAGTATAGAGTTTGCGACTTTTATTAGTATGACCTACTATAGGTATAGTAAATTTATTTGAGTCAATCATATTCAAAAAATTTTATTTTATATAAATCACCAAAATATTATACTTTCTTTTTGTATTTAATAGTAATTACACAGTATTAAATTTACAACATCAAGTATTGATAAAGTAATTATATTAACTATTAATAGATTGTGATCAAAATTTGCCACAAACATTTCTGTTTCTAATATTTTTCATCTGATACTTATACAGGTATCATTGTTTAATGTAATTTTTTTGTGCGCTTAGGTATTTATATTAATCGAATTATGTTTTTTAATTAACTTATTAAAAAGTAAAGTTAGTTCACTCAATATCACTGCGCACATAAATTTAAAAATTTTGACGATATTCAATAATCATATAAACTGAATATTTTATTTAATCATTTTTATAATAAGACGTTTGCGTCTTGTGCTATAGAAAATAATTTAATTAAAAAATAAATAAAAATAAGCCTTATTTGTAATTTGATTGATTATATAGATATAATCATACATTTGAGTACAGATTCATTTAAACATATTTTTAAAATTTTTTAAATTCGTAAAACCTGTTTGACTGCAACTGTATCGACAGATACATATAAAAAATTTTTAGACATATTAATTTATACAAATATTCCATTTAATTTTGCTCAAACTATATATTATATATAATAGACTGTTTATGAGATTAATTAAATAAAGGAAATTCATGAATACTCTAAATTATAAAAATGATAATTCTTTATTTTCAAATTCCTTTGGATTTTTACGATTTCCATTAGAATTCGATCCTTATAATAGTAATAGTGATTGAGTAATTACTGGGGTTCCTTTTAATATAGCTATTTCTGGTCGATCAAGAAGCAGATTTAAGCCAACTGCCATTAGACAAGCATCCATTATAATTTAGCCTGGGAACATTTTTATTGGCCTTGGAGTGTGAGTATACGCGAGAATTTACACATAATTGATTGCGGAGATTTAATATACAAATCTGGAGACATACAAGATTTCACCAGTTCTCTATAAAACCACGCAGAAAATTTGGATAATGTCTGGGAAAAAATATTATCCTTTAGAAGTAATTACTGTATCACAGTACCTATATTACGTACATATGCAAAATTTTTTGGAAAAAATAGCAACAATACATTTTGACGCACATGCAGATTACTATGATAAAGATAGTAAAAGTGATCATGGGTGTTGTAGTATTACATGCGCTTAACGAAAAAATTAATAGATTCTGTGCATTCAATACAAGTTGGTATTCGTACCGAATATAAAAAATGTTTCGGATTTACAGTGTTAGATGTAGAGTATATTAACGATACTAACATTGATATTATCATAAATAAAATAACATCAATTACTCAATCCTTTCCTATATATTTAACTGTCGATATTGATTGTTTAGATTCAGCTATAGCACCTGGTACTGGGACTCCAGTAATTGGAGGCTTAACAAGTTACCGTGTACTAAAATTAATACAAGGTTTTCAGCATTTAAATATTGTAGGTATTGATTTAGTAGAGATAGCTCCAGCTTACGATTTGCGCACAAATTACTGATTTAGCAGCTACTACATTAGGATTGGAAATGCTTTATACTCAAGTGAAATCAAAGAAGAATTAAAAATTAATTTAGTATATTATTTATTAATTAAACACTGCAATCAATCGCACAAAAAATAACATCGCATTACAAAATTGGCGCTATATTCAAATACTCAATACTGACATCAAATCAACAATACTTATAATATTGGTTACATAACATGTTAAATGATTATATGATTACAAGATTAAGTGTCATAAATGATTTATAAATCAGGATTGTTATTAAATAAATCAGTCTCATGTTCTCATAAGACTGTATATTTCTTAATGCATATTAACACTGTTCAGTATATAGTAGCTGTTTACGATACGTAAATTTTTTTTAAAGTTTCCATGTCATTAATTAATTATTTTGAAAAATTAAATTTATTTTAAGTTGTATATTATTTATTTTATTCAGTTGTTAACTAATAAACTAAACTAAAAATCGCGATATATAGATAAATAAAAATATTTTCCATCATCAATATATGACTATCTATATTGTTTTACATTTAAAAGGCTACCTATCATGACTATGATCAAAATAAATGATTTAGACCTAACGGGTAAACGTATTTTAATTCGTTCTGATTTAAACGTACCTATTAAAAATGGAGTCATTACGTCTAATAGAAAAATTCATGCATCATTACCTACTATTAAATTGGCTTTAAAGCACAGTAAACATGTTATGGTAACTTCTCATCTGGGTCGACCAACAGAAGGAGAATATAATGCTCAATTTTCCTTACAGCCCGTAGTTGAATATTTAAAAAAACAATTGATTAATCGATATGTCAAAGAAGTGCGGTTGGTTAAAGATTATTTAGAGGGAGTAAATTTTATGGAGGGAGAGCTGTTAGTTTTAGAAAATGTGCGGTTTAATAAAGGAGAAAAAAAAGATGATGAGATATTATCAAAGAAATACGCCATGTTATGCGATGTATTTATTATGGATGCGTTTGGTAGTGCTCATCGTACACAGGCGTCTACACATGGTATAGGTAAATTTGTTTCTTCAGCTTGTTCTGGGCTTTTATTGCAAAAAGAATTAGAAGCTTTAGGAAAGGCCTTATGTAATCCTATGAGACCAATGGTTGCAATAGTTGGGGGGTCTAAAGTATCTACTAAATTGATTGTTTTAGATTCTTTATCAAAAGTCGCAGATTACCTAATAGTAGGCGGAGGTATCGCAAATACCTTTTTAGCAGCTCAAGGTAAAAAAGTAGGTAAATCCTTATATGAAGAAGAACTTATACCTACAGCAAAACGTCTTTTAGAAAATTGTGATATACCTATTCTTACTGATGTACGAGTAAGTACAGAATTTTCTGAAACTGCTCAAGTCACTATGAAAGCCATAATTGATATTAAAGATGATGAACAAATTCTTGATTTAGGTGATGAATCTATTACTCGAATATTAGATATTTTAAATTGTGCTAAAACTATTCTTTGGAACGGTCCTATTGGAGTATTTGAATTTCCAAATTTTAGAAAAGGCACGGAAATGATATCTCATGCTATTGCTAAAAGTAATGCTTTTTCTGTCGTTGGAGGCGGTGATACTTTAATGGCTATCGATTTATTTGATATTTCTGATCAAATTTCTTATATTTCTACTGGAGGTGGCGCTTTTTTAGAATTCATTGAAGGTAAAACATTTCCATCAGTAAAAATGCTTGAAAAGCATGCTTTAAATAACATGAATTAACCAGTATTATATATGAAAATATACATGACTATATTCAAATAGTCTTATCGATGTATTCTTTCATTAACAACAGAAGAAAATAAATGACTAAAATCCTCGATTTTATAAAACCAGGCGTAGTTACTGGAAACAATGTACAGAAAATATTTGATTTTGCAAAAAAAAATAATTTTGCTTTACCAGCGATAAACTGTATAGGAATAGATTCAATTAATGCCGCGCTAGAAGCTGCAGCTAATATGCAGTCTCCTATTATTTTACAGTTTTCTAAAAAAGGATCTTCTTTTATGGCAGGATATGGTTTAAATAGTGATAAAAATGATCATAATACAGCAGTATTAGGCGCTATTTCTGGCAGTCTGCATGTGCATCACATTTCTAAACATTATGGTATTCCTGTTATTTTACATACTGATCATTGTACTAAAAAAAATTTGCCTTGGATCAATGCTCTATTAGATTTAGGTACAAAGCATTTTTATGAAACTGGTAGTCCATTATTTTCATCTCATATGATTGATTTATCTGAAGAATCTTTAAAAGAAAATATAGAAATTAGCTCAAAGTATCTAAGCCGCATGCACAAATTAAATATGACTTTAGAAATAGAATTGGGTTGCACCGGGGGAGAAGAAGACGGCATAGATCACTATCATTTGGATCATTCACTTTTATATACAACTCCAGAAGATATAACTTATGCTTATGAAAAATTACATATTATTAGTCCTCAATTTATTATAGCCGCGTCATTTGGCAATGTACATGGTGTATACAAACCAGGAAACATACGATTAGATCCAAAAATTCTTCAGAAATCACAAAAATGCATTTCTAATAAATTTGGATTACCTGACAATTTTTTAAATTTAGTATTTCACGGAGGATCTGGATCTACAGAAGAAGAAATTAAAGAAGCTATCAGTTACGGTGTTGTAAAAATGAACATTGACACTGATATACAGTGGGCTACCTGGGAAGGTATTTTAAAATATTACCAACATAATAAAAATTTTCTTCAAACTCAATTAGGTAATCCATATGGAAGCGATCAACCAAATAAAAAATTTTATGACCCACGTATCTGGATTCGTGCAGGACAAAAATCAATGGTTAAGTATTTAGAAAAAACATTTTGCACTTTAAATGCTGTTAATATTTTGTAAAATAATTTTTTAATAACAAATTTAATACATTAGATCAGATTTGTGTATTAATAAAATTCAAATTATATGACGTTGAATTTGATGAATATCATTAATATTATTCTTACAACAAATAAGATTTAATTAAATTTCAAATATAAATAAATCATAAAATCTGTTTGTTGTTTATGGAGTGTAATACCTGCATGAATTATCAAAATTATCTAATGTATAGTTTTAATTCTCATTGAATATCATTTTTTAATTTATATAAAACAAAAATTATTATCAAACATCAATGATATTAAATCAAAATTAGTGTGTAATTATTACATAATATACGTCTTGTATGGGTGTTGTATGATACAAAATAAATTAAAAAAATCAGTAGGCTGGGCGGCTTTAAAATATATTCAGTCTAGCAGAATTATAGGAGTAGGAACAGGTTCTACCGTTACATATTTTATTGAAGCACTAAACAGTATAAAGGAAAAAATAGAAGGTGTGGTTTCTAGTTCAAATTACTCATCTGATCAATTGAAAAAAATAGGTATTCCTCTATATAACCTTAATAGCTTACACGAATTAGATGTGTATGTTGACAGCGCAGATGAAATTGATTCACATATGCAAATGATTAAAGGTAGGGGTGGAGCCTTGACCAAAGAAAAAATTATTGCTGCTGCAGCCAAAAAATTTATTTGTATCGTTGACAGCAGTAAACAAGTAAATATATTAGGACGCGGGCCATTACCAATAGAAGTCATTCCTATGGCTCGTTCATTAGTAGCAAGAGAATTAGTGCGTTTAGGTGGTTTACCAGAATATCGACATAATGTAATTACTGATAATGGTAATAATATCTTGGACGTATATAATATGAAGATTGTAAATGCGTCGTTATTAGAAACAAAAATTAATAATATTCCAGGAGTAGTGAGTGTTGGTATATTTTCGAAAAGACGGGCAGATATGGTATTAATTGGGACAAGAGAAGGTATAAAAATAATCAATTAATCTTTTTTCTATGCTAACAGAAAATCAATTTTGAACAATATAAAACTAAAAATGATTTACAATTTATATGTCAGTATAAATCAATATATTTTTAATATGATCATTATCAGGGAATCTTGATAACAAATGCAAATTAATTAATATTAATTATTGAAAATGCATCAAACCCCTATCCGTATTCAAAAGATGTGATTATCACAGAACTAAACATTACACACAACAATACCTTTCATAGAGTATTGTTTAATGAGTATCTATAATCAAATGATAAGATGGAGTGATAATTTCTGGCAATGTTATATCCCATGTTTCTATAGGAAGCAATTGCGTAGGTATTCTTTGAAAATCATGTGCTAACCCTATAGGTATATAATTACTCTGATGTTTCCAGTTTTGTAAAGTTCTATCATAAAAACCACCACCCATGCCTAATCGATTTCCACTAGTATCAAATGCGACTAATGGAACAAATATAACATCTATTTTTTCTATAGGAATAACAGAACTAATATTCCATTTCGGTTCATATATATTTAAATGATTGCATATAAGGGGCGTTGAAAATGTATATTGTGCAAACAATAAGCACTTAGACCCTGAATCAGGCAGAATTGGTAAATATATCTGTTTATGCATCAATAACAAAGATCTAATGAGTAAAGTAGTATTTATTTCTCCGTCAAAATCAATAAACACTGCTATACGCGTTGATTTATGTATATGGGTTATAGTCATAATTTTGTTAGTTATTAATTGCGCCGCCGTATATTGTTCTTGAAACGTTAAAGTCCTACGTATACTTCGTAGATACATACGAAGAAATTTTCTGTATAATTTTTTGTCATCAACATACATAGCTGATTGAATTCATTAATATGAATACAGCATATTTTTACACTGTTTGTCCTAAAAATAGTGTTAACTATAAAGCCTATTTATATTTATTATTCCGACGATCTTATTATGTCTCAATATAATAATTTATGCGTGTTCAGAGTATTCCAGTGATCTATTAGCATGCTCAGTAATATGAGTATGTGCAATTAAGGCTTTTTCGATAGTTTGTTGTAATAACAGAATATGTTTCTCAATGTTCGCTGCATATTCACGCGTTTTTAATTTTTCCTGATCTAATTCATGACATATATTTAAAGCGGCTATAAATACTAACTGTTCAGCATTAGTTACCCTTGTTCTAATTTTTAAATCCTGCAAACGTTGAGTTAAATCCTCTACTGCCTTATTTAAAGCATCTTGTTGTTGAGGCGGGCAATTGATACGTAGTGTTCGACCGAAAATTTGAATATCTATTGGTTGTTCAGGCATATTTCTTTCCTGGAAGTTGTAATTTATTTATATTTTTCAATAATTATACAATACAAGTAATAATTACCATAATGGTTATACACATATACAAAAATTTTGTTTTATATATGAATATTTGATTAAAAATCCATAAAAATCATTATTTTATTTTAAACACATTCAATAATTAATAATTATTTAATTTATAAAAAATATCTAAATGTAAAAAATCTTACATAAAAATATAATTCATCTGTAATTTACATATAGTAAATTTAAAAAATTAGATATTTTAAAAAATTGTAAAATATCTTTATAGTCCATAAGCATACTACAACATCATCTGTATGATTAAATTATTTTAACACTAGATGAATTTTAAAATAATATATTGAATATGCATATTCAATATGCTGCAAAACCACTTAATTTATATTATAAATATAGATTTATTTGCTATAAATACTAACAATACTGAAATTATATTGCAGTAAATGTTGATATCGCTATAATCGTTGTACAACGACACAAACATATCTCGTATCTTATAATGAATAAGAATTATTGCAATTGGATTTCATGTATTTATTCACAATAAATAGCAAATGAAAAAATATTTCGATATATGGTATCAGATTCATATTTAAGTTAACTGAAAATATACTTTATTTAATCAGTGTGTTAATTCTTAAAAAAGGAGTTTGCATATTACGTTTTTATTGTTATATAGTTACCCAACTTATGTTAAATTTTAAAATAAAATAAGTTATATATATAATATATATATATATACTAATATTTGTAAAATTAGGTTTAATTGTATTAATTCATATACTGTATTTTTGTTCGATTTTGAAATTTTTATATTCATACGTTAGATAATCATCAATGTCTATTGTTATAAATGGTGGAGGAATGGCAGGCGCAATACTAGCCTTAATGTTATCTAAATTAACAAAAGGAGATTTAGAAATATCCTTGATAGAGCAACACTCTCCTTATTGTTATGATACAAAATTATCCTCAATTACACACCCACCTCATGTAATAGCTTTATCGCGAGGCGCTTATTTTGAATTAATACGAATTAATATGGCTCCAATTTTATCTTCTTGCTCCACCATGATAAAACAAGTAGAGGTCAGTGAATATCATCGGTTGAATAAAATATTCATTGATGCTCAAGACTATCAATTATCAGAATTAGGTTATGTTATCGAATTAAATATCTTTAGAAAAAAATTATTTGATTTTTTATATAATCAATCTACTGTAACTGTATATTGCCCGGCAATTTTAAAAAAAATTAAACGTGAAAAAAAAAATAACATAATTATTTTGAATAATGATCATCAAATAGTTTCAAAATTAATGGTAGCAGCAGATGGCGCCGATTCAACGCTAGCTACCAATTGCGGTATGCAATGGTTCAAATGGAATTATCAACAAATTGCTGTAGTTTCTAAAATTACTACTGAAGTACCTCATTTTGGAAGAGCTTTTGAAAAATTTACAGAGTATGGGCCATTAGCCATATTACCTATGGCTAATGATTTTAGTTTTTTAATTTGGTGTATTTCTGATAAGCAAAAAAAAGAAGTATCTACATGGAATAAAGACAAATTTTCTCAAGAATTGCAAAATGTGTTCGGATGGGAATTAGGAAAAATTTTGAAAATAGGAAATAGATATTTTTACGATCTTTGGTTAACTCGGGCTAATAGCCATATTAGTCACAGATTGGCATTAGTTGGAAATGCGGCACAAAGTTTACATCCTATTGCTGGACAGGGATTTAATCTTGGATTGCGTGACATTGTGGTGTTATCAAAAATAATTACACAAGCGCTATATCAGAATTTAGATATTGGAGACTATTCTGTGTTAAATAGATACCAAAAACACAGATATTTAGATCAATGTAGGACCATTAAAATTACCGATGGATTAGTGCGGCTGTTTAGCAATCATTACTTGCCGTTGATTATTGCTCGAAATATGGGTTTATTTTTTGTTAATTATAATGCCTTTCTAAGGCGTCTTTTAGTAAATGCAATATTAAATTGGAAAACAGATTAATTTTATTTTAAATAAATAATAATGTGGACAGTTTCGATCTATTAATTATAAATCAAGGAATCGCCGGACTGGCATTAGCCTGCGGATTAGGTGATTGTTTCCGCATTGCAATTATAGAACATAAAACACATTTCCATATGTGTGAAGAAAATCAATGGGATCTAGAAACATCATTCGTCAATATAACTAGTATAAGAATACTGCAGTATTTAAAAATTTGGCATCACAAAATATCACATTTTTCTGTTTTATTACATAAATTAGAAATTATTCAAAAGAATAGCATAAGTAAAATTGTTTTCAATTCCGGTTACTTAGGATACCTTGAACTAGGATATGCGATCAATAAATGTTATATATATCAAGCTTTAATTGATCGCGCACGACAATTAAAAAATATTATATTTATAGATTCATATGCACCTGAGGCAATAAATTACCATGAAGATGCAGCATTTATTACGATAACCAATAGTTATACATTCAAAGCTAAATTAGTAATAGGCGCGGATGGAATTAATTCTTGGGTAAGAAACGCTGCAAATATTTCGTTAATATTTAAAGACACTAAATATTATAGATTCACTGCTGTTATTCATACCGAGAGAACTCACAACAATACTCTTCGTTGTATCATTCATGACGATGGGTTAGTAATTTTATTACCATTAAAAAACACGCATCTTTCCATTGCTTTTTGGTTGTTACCTCCGTATACCGCTAAAAAATATCTGAATGTATCCGCTTCTAATCAATCTATTAATTATGCGTTAATTAAAATTTGTAATATACTCGGTCATTGTGTTGTATGTGACAATGAAAATTATAATATTTTACTGATGAGAATGCAATATGCACATAACTTTACAAATCATCGTTTAGTGTTATTAGGAAAAGCCGCGTACACCATGTGTCCTTTATTTTTTCAAAATATTAACTCAGAACTGATAGATGCAGCAGTTTTATTACATCATCTGCAGAATCTAAAAGAAAATAATCAAGACATTGGGCACTATACTTATTTAAGATATTACGAACGCAATAGGAAATACAGAATAATTAAAGATTCTATAAATGTTCCATACATTTACATGCTTCTTCATGATAAAAATTATCTCTTGAAGTACATACAATATTTTATTTTTTATCTCATAAACACGGTTCCCAACTTAAAAATACATATTTTACATCGCATTATGGGTTTAAATAATATGCCAGAATGGTTGCTACGAGATCATTATGACTAAAAGAAATATTGTAATATTTAAAAAATATTGAAATGCATCAAATATCAATAATAAAACATGAGACTATCATGAGTTTGCATATTTGTGATTCTCAATGCTGAAGGTTCTAAAATAGATCTATTTAATACTACCTGTATCCATATATTATCCTTTTTAATTTGACAAGACTGCAAAACAATTCCAACATTTTTCCAATGTTGATTATTTAACTTTAACTCTACCTGATCACCAGGTGCAGGCAATTTATAATTTTTCTCATAATTAATGACGCCGGTTAACCGATATAAGGTCTGTTTGTTACACCCACGATACTTAATACGCGCAATAGATTCTTGTCCAATATAACAGCCTTTATTAAAACTAATTCCGTGTAATATATCCATATTAACAGCTTGAGGGACAAATAATTCACTAGTTATTGGTTCAATAATTGGATAACCCGCTTCCATATCTAATGACACCCATTGCCGACTATCATTAAGTTGTATCTGAGACTGTGATTCACTTAACAAATGATCTAATACTGATTTTTTATTAATAATCAACAAAAATCGTTCTGATGGAGCACTAAAATAAAGTAAGGTCACATCTTGAGCATGAATTATTGTGTGTGTCTCATTTGGTAAAACTGGAAAAAACATGCTTAAATGATTTCTTGCATTTATTCCAGCGATTCCAATAAGTATTGCATCATAATCAGGAATAACAGTAACATTAGAAAATACCATGTACTTTTTCATTTCTTCTATCTGTTTTTTGCATATATTTAGACGTTCAATAAATGCCATTTCTTGATTTTTAAGATGAAAAACATACATATTGCTAATCATTTTCCCTTTTGGATTACAATGTGCTGAAAAACTATATTTATATTTATTCAAATTTTGGATATCACAAGTAAACTGATTGTGTAAGCATTGTATAACATCTGGTCCGTATAATCTCACTAACGTCCATTCCTCTAAGGAGACGAACGTTAGCGGCAAATCTTTTGATGGTACAGGATATTGCCCTAAAAAAGCCATACGAGGAAACATTGTATCTCTCCTTATGAATAAAAATAATTCCAAATAAATATTATATTAATATATACTAATTAATCCCACTCACTAAATATCTACAACCAAAAGACAACACACCCTTCCACGATCATTAACCTGTAATATCATAACTTTCATAATTGAACAATTATCAGTCTTAAGGTATATGTATAATTAAGATGACAATATAAACGCATGACAATAATTAATAGAATGCTATTCTCGTTGGCATATACAATTATTTACAATATGAAATTGAAATAAAATAATAAAACTGCATATAACAGCTTATATTTGCATACGGTTCATCATATATTCAAGTAATAACTATCAAATATTAAAATTACATTATATAACTGATATCATAAGAGAATACATATTCTTATACATATATTATATAGAGAGTTTTTATCGAATTATATTATAGTATATTAATATATATACGATTACGTGAAATAATATAAATTAAAAATATACATCCTAAGGAATAAAATTTTATGATAGATATTGATTTTACTAAACAGCATATTCAAGTTATGTTAAGTAGAATATTGAAGTTTAAGGATGATTTTTGACTACGATCTCAAAAAAAAACATTTTAAAATAATTAACAACGAATTAAAATCACCCGATATTTGGAAAAATCCTAAAACAGCAAAAATTCTTAGACAAAAATCATCTTCTTTAAAAATTTTTATTAACATTGTTGATCAGCTTTATAAAAATTTAGTGGATTTAAATGATTTGTTAGAATTAACAGAAGAATATGACAATATCCTGCTTTCCGAAATTCATGATCAATCAATTGATTTAGAACGTACGTTATCTCAATTAGAGATTAGTCGTATGTTTATAGGAAAATATGATGATTCCAATTGTTATGTCGATATTCAATCAGGGTCTGGAGGAATAGAAGCACAGGATTGGGCCAGTATGTTGTTACGTATGTATTTACGTTGGATAGATCACAAAGGTTTTATGGCCGACATTATTGAAGAATCGACAGGAGAGGTCACGGGGATAAAATCTGCTACCATTCAAGTTATTGGACCTTATGCATATGGTTGGTTACGTACTGAATCTGGTGTACACAGACTAGTGCGTAAAAGTCCTTTTGATTCTGGTGGGAAACGTCATACTTCATTTGCTTCAGTATTTGTATATCCAGAATTGGATGATAGTATAAATATTCATATTCGCCCGGAAGATCTACGTTGTGATGTTTATCGAGCTTCTGGAGCAGGAGGTCAACATGTTAATCGTACGGAATCTGCAGTACGCATCACACATATACCAACAAATATTGTTACTCAATGCCAAAGTGATCGTTCACAACACAAAAATAAAAATCAAGCCATGAAGCAATTAAGAGCTAAATTATATGAGCTTGAATTACAAAAAAAAAATTATGAAAAAAAAATGAGAGAAAATAATAAAGTAAATATTACTTGGGGCAATCAAATACGATCTTATATTTTAGATAATTCTAGAGTTAAAGATTTACGTACTGGTTTTGAAAACCGTAATATTAAAGCTGTTTTAAATGGAGATCTAGATGATTTTATAAAAGTTAGCATCAAAAAACACTTTAAGCGAGATTTATAATGACTAAATGCGTATATTCAAAGGATCAGTCATATCAAAAATTTAATGTTGATGATGAATTAAATATTCGTCGAAAAAAACTATCAAAACTTCGTGAAAAAGGCGTAGCGTTTCCAAACAATTTTCGTCGTAATTCTATTTCTAATCAATTACATAAAAAATACGCTCATACATCCAATGCAGAATTGACACAATTAAATATTGAAGTGACCATAGCAGGTCGTATAATAAGTCAACGTATCATGGGAAAAGCATCTTTTATAACTGTACGTGATGTCGAAGGTTGCATGCAATTATATATTACTTCTAATTCATTAGCAGCAAATTTATATGATGAAAATATAAAACAATGGGATTTAGGAGATATCTTAGGAGCACGCGGTATATTATTTAGAACACGTACCGGGGAATTATCGATACATTGTAAAGAAATTCGATTGTTAACTAAATCATTGCGTCCATTACCAGATAAATTTCATGGTTTAAATAATCAAGAAACAAAATATCGCCAAAGATATTTAGACTTAATTATTAATGAAAATACAAGAAAAACATTTAAAATACGTTCTCTAGTTATTTCTGAAATACGTCAATTCATGAAAAAAAATAATTTCATGGAAGTAGAGACACCAATGATGCACACAATTGCAGGAGGAGCTATAGCACATCCTTTCATTACACATCATAATAAATTAGGAATAAATATGTATTTACGAATCGCTCCAGAATTATATCTAAAAAAATTAGTGATAGGTGGTTTTGAACGAATATTCGAAATAAATCGTAATTTTCGTAATGAAGGTATATCTTCATATCATAATCCTGAGTTTACAATGATGGAAATATATATGGCTTATGCTGATTATCGTGATATAATCATCTTAGTGCAAAATTTATTAAGATCGGTAACACAAAAAATACTAGGTAGTAATATAATAAATTATGGAGATTATGCATTAGATTTTAAACATCCTTTTACGCAAATCAGTATAAAAGAAGCGATATTTTATTATCTACCAGAAACTAGATCCCAAAATATAGACGATATATGTACTGCTGTTTCTATTGCAAAATCACTTGGCATTAAAGTTAAGAATTGCTGGACGTTACGCAGAATACATATGGTTATTTTTGAAGAAGCAATAGAAAAAAAAATAATTCAACCAACTTGTGTTACTTCTTATCCAATAGAAGTATCTCCATTAGCACGCCGTAATGACAACGATCCAGAGTTTGCTGATCGTTTTGAACTGTTCATTGCTGGACGAGAAATAGGAAATGGATTTTCAGAATTAAACGATCCGGAAGATCAAAAGGAACGTTTTTTAAAACAAGCATACGGAAAAAAAGATAAAAAAAATAATAATAATAATGTTCATATAAATTATGATGAAGATTATCTAATTGCGTTAGAATATGGATTGCCTCCTACCGCAGGTATTGGAATAGGAATTGATCGTTTGATTATGTTACTCACCGACAGTCATACTATTCGTGATGTAATTTTATTTCCTACACTTCGTCCAAAATAAAATTTGTTTACATTTTCTCAGTGTATTGAAAAGTAATTATATATTTATGATTTTATCTGATTAATTTTTAATAATACAAACCTATGTTTGATATTTTTCAACTATATATTCAAGATATAATCTCGAAATATTTTGGTATTTAAAATATATATCAAAAAAAAATAATAGGAATATGGCGTGACACATAATATCTTTACGCAAACAAATTCTCTTACCTATGAAATCTTAAAGAAATTACATCAAAAATATAAAGGGCCAGTATGGGTATACGATGCATCGATTATAATTAATCGTATTACACAATTAAAACAATTTGACGTTATACGGTACGCTCAAAAATCTTGCTCTAATATTCATATTTTAAGATTAATGCATAATTATGAAGTTAAGGTAGATGCCGTTTCTTTAGGCGAGATTGAACGAGCATTATTAGCTGGTTTTAAAACGGGAAAACAAAGTAATGAAATAGTTTTCACTGCTGATATTTTAGAAGAAGAAACATTATTAAGAATATTAGAACTAAATATCGTTGTTAATGCAGGATCGATAGATATGTTAGCGCAATTAGGGGCTTGTTCTCCTAGACATAAAATATGGTTACGTATTAATCCTGGATTTGGATACGGACATAACCAAAAAACCAATACCGGAGGAGAAAATAGCAAGCATGGAATTTGGCATGAAGATATACCAATAGCTTTATCTTATATCCATCATTATAATCTACAGTTAATCGGCCTGCATATGCATATTGGTTCTGGAGTACAGTACGATCATTTATCTAAAGTATGTAATGCGATGATCCAACAAATTTTGAAATATAAAATAGATGTACATGTTATTTCTGCTGGAGGAGGATTAACAATACCATATCAACATAATGATATAGTTTTAGATGTAAATCATTATTTTCGATTATGGAATAACGCGAGAAAATACATTAGCCAGTATTTAAATCACACAGTAACATTAGAAATAGAACCTGGTCGCTTTCTTGTGGCTGAATCAGGAATATTAATTACACAAATTAGAGCGGTAAAAAATATGGGTAGTCGTCATTTTGTATTAATAGACGCAGGGTACAATGATTTAATGCGCCCAGTAATGTATGGTAGTTATCATCATATTTCATTAGTGCCTGGAGATAACCGTAGCGTTATTTTAGAAACATTATGTGATACCGTTGTTGGTGGCCCACTATGTGAATCTGGAGATGTTTTTACACAAAATATGAATGGCACAATATTAACACGTAAATTACCTTGTTCAGCAAAAGTGGGAGATTATTTAATATTTCACGATACTGGTGCGTACGGCGCTTCTATGTCTTCTAATTATAATACGCGTCCGTTACTGCCAGAAGTTTTGTTTGAAAATGGACAAATTCGTCAAATTCGCCGAAAACAAAAACTAGAAGATTTATTTATATTGGAAACAATAGAAAACTTTTAATAAATAAAGTTGTTGAAATGATCGAATATCACTGAAGCACTATTTAAAATTGCTTATTAAAAACTTATTATTTAGTATCTTTAAAGAAGATAAGTTGAATGACTTAGATGTTCTAATAATTTTTTCCATTTTATTTTATGATCTTATTTATTTGACAATTATTTACTATGGTGTTTCTAACAAAAACAAACATATTATAAATCACGAGATATATATTAAAATGTATTCTTACACTTTCACTTTTAATTTAAATATAAATGGTTATTATTAAGTATATTTCTATAAGAAGCATTATATCTCCTATTTTTATAAAAATACTTAACAACATCGATTTTAAGTAGTAACACTTAACATAAATTATAATTAAATTTTTTAATTAAAAATTTCTGTAAAAGTTATTGACTAAGAATATAAGACCATAGCAAAACTCTTGAGTTGAGTATAATTATAATATAAAATGCAATAAGTGTGTTAATATTATAATTTTAATGGCCTATATAACATATAGGCTTGTATATATTTTAGATAATCCATAGTTCCTACATTTATATAAAATATAATAGGAATAGTTATATTTGTTGTAAATATTTAAAATTTAATGAAATATCTCAATAAAACTGAGGCAATTTGGTGATTGATGATAACGGTTACCGATTAAACGTAGGAATTGTGCTATGTAATACTCATCAACAAGTATTATGGGCTAGAAAATGTAAGCAACATTACTGCTGGCAATTTCCTCAAGGTGGAATTAACATTGGAGAGACTCCAGAACAAGCAATGTATAGGGAATTGTTTGAAGAAATAGGCTTGAATTATCAAGATGTTCGTATCCTATCTTCAACGCAATATTGGATGCATTACAGGCTACCTAAAAAATTAATTCGGTGGAAAATTAGGCCTATTTGCTTTGGACAAAAACAAAAATGGTTTTTATTAAAGCTTTTATCTAAAGATACGCGAATTAATATAAAAAGTAATAAAGATTACACATTTGATAGCTGGAAGTGGGTTAGCTTATGGTATCCTATACGCCGAGTTGTATTCTTTAAAAGAGATGTATATAGAAAAGTTATGCAAGAATTTGTTGATATGATAATATCGTGATTCAATACTATTACTTCTTATAAAGAAGAAGATCAAATTTAGTATAATCAATAAAAATAATTTCAATGTGCCATTGAAGAAACACATTTCAATATATACAATACATATTGAAATGTGTTTTGTTTAAAATAACTACATGTTGTAGTGAAAAACTGATTATAGCAATCATATACATCGCAGAATAGTGTAATATGCAGAATTTTTATTATCATGCATGTAATCCAGTAATTTTTAAAATAGGACCTATTTCACTACATTGGTATGGAGTAATGTATGGACTAGGTTTTATATACGCTATGTGGTCATTGTCATATCGTATGCGTCATTCCAATAGTACTTCATGTGCATGGACCCATACAGATGTAGAACATTTATTATATTTATGTTTTTTAGGTGTTTTATTAGGTGGTCGCATTGGATATGTATTATTTTATCAGTGGTCCTTTTTTTCTAAAAATTTACTGTGGATTTTTAAAATATGGGAAGGAGGTATGTCTTTTCATGGTGGTTTAATAGGCGTAATTATATCGATCGCATGGTTTTCTTACAAAAAACATCGGCCTTTTTTTCAAATATCTGATTTTGTCGTTCCAGCAGTTCCGTTTGGATTAGGACTCGGTAGATTAGGAAATTTTATTAACGGAGAATTATGGGGTCGAATAGCCGTTGATCTTCCATGGGCTATGTTGTTTCCTAATTCCGTATATCAAGACTTATTAATACTATCAGATCATCCTGAATGGGAATCACTATTTGATAGTTATGGTGTTCTGCCTCGTCATCCATCTCAATTATATGAAATGTTTTTAGAAGGAATAATATTGTTCATTATCATAAGTAAGTTTATTCGTCAACCACATCCCGTGGGTAGTGTGTCTGGTTTGTTTCTAATTTGTTATGGGGTGTTTCGTATTGTAGCAGAAATTTTTCGTCAACCTGATAGTCAGTTAGGATTAATTAACAACATAGCCACCATGGGACAAATTTTATCATGTCCTATGATTATATCAGGAATGATTATAATCTATATTGCTTATAGATAATTGATTTATCAAAGTCATCAATATAATTAAAAATCTATTTTATATCAGTCAATTTTTGACACGTCATTATTTGTTAAAATAATTCTTATATTTTAAACCAAGTTTGATTTTTTTTATTAATCATCTACGTATCTTTTTTTAAAAAAATTAAAAATTTATGTATATCTATTGGCTACTATATTTATACAATCCAATAAATATAACAAATCAGTAATGATTGAAAAAATTAATTTTTTAAATAGTTTTTAATTTTATGAAAAACAATTTATTTATTTTCTTCTATTTTTTTTGAATATATATGAACTAATAAAATTGTTTTTGTTTGAAATAATAACCATCAAAGTATATTTATAATATATTTTCGTTATAATTACAACATATACAACCTATCCTTTGGGCATATAAAGGATACGCAGATATCAGATTAATAAAAATACATCCTATTTAAATTAAATAATTTTAATACACAATGTTTACTATTTATCATTCTAATCAATCAAATTCATTTAAAAATCTATTAATTAATATTATGTCAGATAAATCGCTATCTGATCCCATGCAATCTGAAATAATATTAACAGAACACGGTATTATGGACCAATGGATACAGATAGAAATAGCCAATCATTTTGGTATCGCATGTAATATCAAATTTATGACTTTAATGTCTTTCATGCAATATATTTCTAATAAAATAGAGCCTAATAATTTTATAGCGGATAACTTTTCTCAGTCTACTATGTATTGGAGATTTATGGAAATATTATCTCAAATGAGAGTATCAAAAAAGTGCTCTGTTATACACAAATACTTATATGATGATATTAATCATCAAAAAATAAGTCAATTTTCCGAACAACTTTCCCATTTATTTATTCAATATTTAATATATCGACCAGATTGGTTGAGCCATTGGGAATCTAATGAAACAATAAACTATTTAGATGACACACATCAAACTTGGCAATCACAAATATGGCGTATATTTTTGGAGAATATACGATGCAGTCAGAAAGAATTGAAGGGTAATATATATCCTTTGCAACGTTGTATTAATTTTCTAAAAAATACTCAGAAAATAATTTTCAATTATCTTCCAAGTAGAATATTTATTTTTGGAATAACATCCATACCACCTATATTTTGGAACATATTAAAATTATTAAGTTACCATATTGATATTTATTTATGGTTTATAAATCCCTGTTGTCATAATTTAATTTATATATCTGATCAAGATTCGTATGCCGTAACACAACAAGAAAATCAATTTTGCAATAAGAATACATTGCGCTCATCTTCATCTGTTGCTGTTCATCTTTCCAATCATAATCATTATTCTAATACCAATCATCCTTTATTAAATTCATGGGGCGATGTTGCTTATGATACTTTATCTTTGTTTACTCAATTAAAAGATAAAATTGAACTAAAATCTTTTATTATTCCTAAACAAGATTCTTTGCTGCACATTGTACAAAAAAATATTTTAGAATTTCAGAATCACATAAAAAATATAAAAAAACAACCTGATACTACAACATCTATAAATAATCCACGACATATATTATTATCAGAAGATCAATCAATTACTTGTCATGTTTGTCATAGTATTCAGCGAGAAGTGGAAGTGTTACACGATAATTTATTATCAATGATGGCAGATGATCCATCACTGGCTCCGGGAGACATTATAGTTATGGCTTATGATATACACTATTATAAATCAGCGATTCAAGCTACATTTGATAATATACAAGATCGACATTTATCGTTTAATTTTGCAATAAATAACTATAAAAAAAATACACACCCGATTATATCAACTTTTATTAATATACTTAACATACCATGCAGTCGATTTACTTCTGAAGAAATTTTGTCATTTTTGACAGTACCGTCTATCGCATCTCGGTTTCAAATGAACAAAGAAGAAGTGAAATTATTACACCAATGGACTATTAAATCTGGTATCAGGTGGGGACTTGATGACTACACCATGTATAATTTTAGTTTACCTATTATTAATCAAAATACCTGGAATTTTGGATTAAATAGAATGTTATTAGGTTACGCTATAAAAAATCAACATGATACCTGGGAAAAAATTTTACCGTATGATGATATAATAATCAGAGATCATATCAATATTATTGGCCAATTAGGAGAATTTTTAAAAACATTAAAAAAATGGAGGGACCGATTCGATCATTCTTATACGTTGATAGAATGGACATCTTATTTCAAAGAAATAATTGACGATTTTTTTCATTGTGATCATATGGATTCAGAAAATAAAACAATTTTACTTTTCTTAAAAAATTGCTGCAGAGATGTATTAGAAGCAGGCATACAATCAGAATACACTCAAACTATAAGTATAACAGCACTACGCGATAAATTATGTCGCATATTAACACAAGATACTATAATTCCCCGATTTATACCGAATGCAATTAATTTTTGCAATATTACTCCAACTTTTTGTATCCCTTATAAAGTAGTGTGTTTTTTAGGTATGAATGATAATAAATTTCCTCGCAATAAAATATCTCCAGATTTTAATTTAATGGTTAAAAATCCGCGTAAAAATGACGATAACATACACGAAAAAGATTGTTATTCATTTTTAATAGCATTTTTATTAGCTCAAGAAAAGATATATATTAGTTTTATCGGGCACTCAATTTATGATAATACCACGAGTTATCCTTCCGTATTAATCAATGAACTTTTAGAATATATTGCTTTGAATTTTTATTCAAAAGAACATGAAAATATAGACATAGATATTAACATCAAACATATACGTCAGCGTTTATATCAATGGCATCCTCCGTTTCCTTTTTCTCCTGAAAATTTCAATCCTAGCAATAATAAACAAAGTTTTGCTACAGAATGGCTGCCTACAACAAACATTAATACAAATCATTCTCTATTAATCTATCCGAATTTTAATACTCCGATTTCTCATTCTCACCTTATAAAAACAATAATGTTTCAAGACTTATACGATTTTTATCGTCATCCAGTACGCATATGGTTTCAAAAACGCTTAAATGTGTATTTCGATCAAAAAATATTAAAATTATCAAATGACGAGCCTTTTTCCGTAGATGGACTCAATCGTTATGAATTAAATATACAATTGATTAATTATTTAATTCATAGTAAAAACACTGATGAACTGTATCGTAGCATGCGTGCTTCTGGCATTCTACCTTATGGTGTATTTGGAAAATTATATTGGACTAAACAACAAAAAAAAATGACAATATTAGCAAATCAAATAAAAGCATATCATTGTATTGAAAAACATAACCTAGATATTTCTTTAGAATTTGATACGACTAGATTAACCGGACAATTAACTGCGGTTCAAGAAAACGGATTGACGCGTTGGAAACCTCGATATCTTTCTATGAAAGACGTATTATTGTTGTGGCTAGAACATTTAACATATTGCTCTATAGGTGGAAAAGGTGATAGTCGCTTATTTGGTGTTAATGATACATGGCATTTTCCTAATTTATCAAAATTGCATGCAAAAAAGTTATTATTCATTCTAATATCAGATTACTGCGCTGGTGTAAACACACCTATATTGTTACTATATCAATCTGGAGGAGCTTGGATGAATCATGTATTTGATTGGAATACCCGAATAATATCTTCAAATCCATGTCGTCAAAAAGAAGCATATCGAAAACTCACACAAGTTTGGCAAGGCACTAAATATTCTCTTTTCAAAGAAAGTCGCGATCCATATTTACGTAAACTTATCTCATTTGATTTAAGTGAAGAAAATATCTCAAAAATTATTAAAACTGCAGAACATTATTTTTTTAACCCAATGAAATACAGAGCAATATAACGATTTCCAAACTTTTTTGCATCAAAAAAATAATAAATACTCTATAATTAAAAAATTTCATGTACATTGCAGTACAATACACCACATTTTCCAAGTAATGTAAATAATAAAACACAAACTTTTTATTCACTAAACCATGGGTATTATATGGTTTTTTATTTTTTCATATAATCCACTATAACGTTGTGTGATCGAATTAATGCTGCGTATTATTACGTGATCTGTTGCGTATAAATAAAGACATTGACGAGCTCTAGTGACAGCAGTATAGAGTAATTCTCGTGTTAACAATGGTGTATATTTATTGGGCAATACTATTGCGATATGTTGAAATTCAGATCCTTGTGCTTTATGTATAGTCATAGCAAAACAAGTTTCATGTTCCGGTAATTGATATATTTGTATAACTTTTATACCCCCTTGTGGTAGCATAAAATATGCAGACAGTTTATTTTGATCATTTAACAACAATATTCCAACGTCTCCGTTATATAATTCTAATGATGGTTTATTACGTAATATAATGATAGGTCTACCTATATAATTCCTAGAATTATTTAATTGAATTAATCCTTTCTCATTTAATATTTGTTCAATATAATAATTAAGTCTTATTACTCCGAACGGGCCATCACGTAATGCACACAATATTCGATAATGATCGAAAATCTTTAAAATGTTTTTTGTCAAGATTTTAGTGTGTTTCAATTGTTCTAAATAGTTAGAATATGCTATTGCACAATTAAGAATCATAGTTATATAGCTTTTTTTATCTACAAAACAAATATAATACAAATCCTTGTATGTGCTTGAATTTAATAATGACAACACATGATTATAATCTCCTGAATTTATAGCACCAGATAATTTATTAATCCCTGAATTTTCACTAAATCGATAATTTTTTTTGAGCATACATGTGCCATCAATAATACTATTATAATTATGATGCATAGATGATTCAGAAGAAGATACAATAGGTAATACGTAACCTGTAAGATCTATAAGTTCTTGATAACGTTTACAAGAATAATAAAAATTAGAAAATTGACACACATCTTTAAATACAGATCCAGGTTCTACTGAACATAATTGATGTTGATCGCCAAAAAAAATAACTTTCGTTTGGGACGAAAGTGTCAAAATTATCTGAGCTAACATAGACAAACTAACCATAGAAGCTTCATCAATAATTAAAAGATCTAAACGTGAGAGATTAGAGCAACTATATTGAATATTTTCTTTATATAATCGTGTTCTAAGTAAACTATGTAGAGTAGTAGCTTTTTCTGGTAAATTACATAAGGGAAGATTTTCTAATTGGGGAATATTGTGCATTGTTGTTTTGAAAGATTCAGTCAAAAGAGCTGCTGCTTTTCCTGTTGGCGCGGTTATCTGAATATTTAGATTATTATTGTTGCTGCATAACAATAATGCCGCTACTATCTTCGCTATAATAGATGTTTTTCCAGTTCCAGGTCCTCCAGAAATTAACACTCTGTGATGTGTTATACCAATAGCAGTAGCTATTTTATGCCAATCAATTTCTGTGTAAGTTATAGGAAATAATTGATTTAATACATAAATAATCTTTTCTTTTTGAAAAACATTTGATGGATATTTATGATTAAAAAATTGAGCGACTATGCATTCATCTTGCCACATGTGATGTAAATACAAACGCTTATTTTCCAATATTAATGGGGTGACCCGCGACCCATCACTAACCGCGGGGCAAGAAAGCAATAATTCTTGCCAATCGGATATCGATAATTTCCCTAATTTTCTATATATCGCGTATGTTAATTCAGGATAATTTCCTTGAAATAATTTATCAGGAGTAAGAAACCATAAAGGTAAACAAACATGACCAGCCCTAACGTTAGAACTTAGAGTTGCGCTAGCTAAAGTTAATGCTTCTTTTATATTATTATGTCGATTCCCATCATAAATAGGAAGAGCTAACACATCGGCAAATTGTACATCTAATGAATGCCACAACCCTAATTTTAAAATATTATTAACAACATCTTTCATGGGGCTATTTTTACGGTCTACAATATTAGATTGTATATTTTAAACAACAAAGAAAACTATATTTTTAGTTAAAAACGGATAATTATAATTTTAAATGTTCACCTAATAATTCATACCTATCCTTTTAGATATAAGCATCTATTTGAATTAATAGTTATATGTAAGTTGCGCATATGTGCTTACTAAAATAGATAGGCACGCTTAATCGTTAATACATTAGATCGCGTCTGTATTATTTTGTTTAAAATATAATGTTCCTATTATAAAATAAAATCTAAGCATTATTCATTTAATGATATTTAGATTATTTTTTAGAGAATAAATTATCTAATTTATTAACAAATGTCGACAATGGACGAAAAAAATAAATTCCATTACTCAACGGTGTTCCATCCATACCCCGTATAAATAAATAATATATTCCTCCAAAATCTTTCTCATAGTTATAAGAGACGAGTCTATTACGTAAAAATCGATGTAATGCTAAAGTATAAAGTTGATACTGCAATGCATAATGATGTTTAATCATTTCTTGTGTTATTTTAGAATCAACATAATCCTCATTTTTGTTTCCTAACCAATTGGTTTTATAATCTAACAAATAATACCGATGATTCCAACGAAAAATTAAATCAATAAATCCTTTTAACATTCCTGTTATGTCTGAAAAAGTAAGCGATGAAGATTTACGTGATAAAGGATCATACTTTTTGCATAAATGATCTAATGCTTCCGATGTTAAATATGTGTTAATAGATAAATAAAATTTAAGCTCAGTTTTTTTATTCTTAGGCATGATTTGCGCAAGAGTTAAATTATCCTCATTAAGGGGGGTGTTGAGTACTATATATATCCATTCTCGGACAACAAATCCCCAAATTGGGTCAATATTATATCTTGCCATATGTGCGTATAACCATTTCATATCTACAAGTTTTCTAAAATCCAGAACTTGAAAGATACTATGAAAAAAGCTACCACATACTTTTCCTTTAGGAAAAGTATGTGGTGTTAGTGAAATATCATTTTCTTGACGTTGAATGTGTTCACTGATATCTAATTGTTTTTCTAAATTTAAACATGTTGTAACATCAACATCAGTATGTTGTAGAGCGCTAAAACTTGTTATACTCCACGGAATGACATTTGATGATGTCTTCCACTTTTTTCCGCATAGCAATTGATTAGATGCAACAGATGATACATGAGAAAATGATTCTTGCGATTTTGAAATAATACGGAAGGAAATATCACCATTCGAATAAACACTAAGCCTTTTTAAATGATTCCTTAATGTTGCTGCGTTTCCAGCAATTTTTTTTTGGATTAAATATCCTAAGGCGCTGTGATGTAAGTCATTGGTATTAGATTGTTTTTTGTATCGTCGTATTATTGGGCCAATACCTATAGAACAATGATAAATACTACGAGTCACTGCTACATATAATAGCCTTAAATCTTCTGATAAACGCTCTTCCTCTGCCAATATTAAACTTGATTCCGATGCGTTGAAATTTAAATGGGTTTTGTATGATTTTCTATCATGAAAAAAAGGATTTTTTACATAATTAAAGTCTGCTACAAATGGCAAAAATATTAATGGAAATTCTAATCCTTTGGATTTATGTATTGTACTAATTTTTATCAATTGATGATCACTACCTAATCGTAAATTTTGATCAGATGTTCTTTTATTTTTTGGTTGTGTTATTTTTAATATTAACCATTCTATAAGTGCGTGCTCATCTTGTAACTGTCTCGCAGCATCTTGTAATAATTCACCCAAATGCAAAATATTTATTAGACTACTTTCACCTTCTCGCGTAGACAATAACTTGCCTGGTACTTTATGGTCAAAAATTACTTTTTGTATCATCAAATACACACCCTTTTTTTTCCAAACGGAATAATACTCAAAAAATTTCTCAAATATTCGTTCTTGTTTAGATTCATTGTTATTAATACTTTCAATATCAGTGGCATTTAACCCAAAAAAAACAGTTGTTAAAGCAGTACAAATTGTATGTCTCTCTGGAAATAAGATTGCTTTTAATAATAATGATAATTCATAGGATTCTATTGTCTCAAAAATATTTTTATGATTGGACAAGAATACTGTTGATATATTTACTTTTGATAAAGCAGAACAAATAAGTGATGCTTCTTCATGATTTCGTACTAATACAGTTATATCCGATATTTCTAATTTTCTTTTATACTTGTCGTTTTCTAACCAAGCTGTCCCATTACGTATTTCATGTAATAAATTGCATAAAATAGCGCCACACTCCTGCGCCATTGATCGTTTATAATCATCTATTGTAACTATCTCATCGGGATGTAACCAAAAGCACATAGCTGTTTGCGATTGATTGTTTATCAAAAACCGATGCATACTATTTTGCTTAGCAGCTACTGAAGGAATAAAAGAAATATCTTCAAAAATAAACGGATTAGAAACCAATTGGAATAATTGGTTAATAGCATTAACTATATTTAACGACGAACGCCAATTAATATTAAGATTGTATTTGTTGCATATTGTTCGACGTATTTTCATATACGAAAATATATCAGCCCCACGAAAGGCGTAAATTGATTGTTTGGGGTCTCCTATTAAAATAAGACCATTTTTTAAATCAGAGTTATATAATGTTCTAAAAATTTTGAATTGCTGACAGTCTGTATCTTGGAACTCATCAATAAGCATTACCGGATAATATGTACGCACTATATGTGCTAATTTATTGTCTTTATCTGTAACTAAATGATGAGCTAATACATCAACAAGATCGTTTAAAGTAATTTCTGACCTACAATGTTGAGTATTACTTAAATCGTTGTATATCTCACTTATTGCAATTTCAAATATTAATGTTTTAAATGATGATAATTGGTTATATAATTTTTCTACTGAATCAAATAAAGTACATATATAATTGGATCTATTGCTATTATTATCTATCTTTAATGCGGTTGTTCTAAAACGTTGTAGATCATTAGGTGTCGTATGGTCAATTGTTGAGCGTGTGACCCATTGGTTAATTTTATCTACCCAACGTATTAAATTATTTTTATTGTATATTCTACGATTAATATCATAAGAATTGACGATAGTAATTATATTACATTTATTTTTACACCATTCTTTTTTAATATGATTGATATGATTCAGAATTTGTTCATAATAAGTTATGATATTCTTTTCATTTTCATGTATGCTGTGATTGTACCAATCAAGACTAGACCTAGATCTATATATATAAGGAACAATATCGTTTAAAAGAGAATTTGGATCTTTCCAATATTCTTGGATTAAACTGGCTATATTCAATGGCAGTGAATAAAAATTCCGTCTCCAAAAATCAGTGCATGCTTGTTGGTACAATATTGTTTCATTATCAACAATATTTGTGTTAAATAACATGTTTAATTCAATTGCATTATGATTTAAGATGTTTTGACAAAAACTATGGATGGTAAAAATAGACGCTTGATTTATTTTTTTTTCTGCTTCAGATAATTGATTTATGGCTAATTCTACATTACGTATTTGTAATAATAATTTAGAAAATAAAAAATTATTACTATATCCACGCATACAATCTAATCTAAATTGATGAATATTTTCTCTTATGCGATGACGTAGTTCTTGCACTGCAGATTTAGTAAAAGTTACTACAAGTATCTCCTTTACTGTTAAAGGACGGTAAAAATCTGATTTATTTCCTAAACATAACAGTAATCTAATATAGATTATTATAAGAATATATGTCTTACCAGTTCCTGCCGAAGCTTCAATTAAATTGATACCATACAGAGGTAATTTTAAAACATTTAAGTTATACATAGTAATTGTTTATATTTACTGAAAATAATGAAAGTTATCTTTACTATATTATTTATAAAATTAACTGTTATTAGTCAAATTTAAACAGATAAATCAAACAAATAAAAATGAATTACTTCACATCAATAAATATAAACAAAATTTATGGTAATATTTAAATAATAGGGTTAAAATACTATTATAATAAAGCATTTTAAATAATAAAAATATATTTTATATATCACGTAATAAATCATTTATTTTAACTTTATTTCTAGTTTTAGAATCGACTGTTTTTACAATTACAGCGCAATAAGTATTAACACGACCATCTTTAGAAGGCAGACTGCCGGGAATTACAACTGCGCCAGCAGGCACACGTCCATAGTATATATTTCCGCTATCACGATCATATATTTTAGTGCTTTGACCTATAAACACCCCCATAGAGATTACTGCACCTTTTTCAACGATTACCCCTTCTACAATTTCAGAACGAGATCCAATGAAACAATTATCTTCAATGATAGTTGGATTAGTTTGAATGGGCTCTAAGACTCCCCCAATTCCTACGCCTCCAGATAAATGCACATATTTTCCAATCTGAGCACAAGATCCAACTGTAGCCCAGGTATCAATCATTGTTCCTACATCAATATAGGCACCAAGATTGATGTAGGAAGGCATGATTACTGTGTTATCAGCAATATAAGCCCCGTAGCGTACGGTAGCTGGTGGAATTATACGCAATTTTTTATTTTCAAAACGCGCATGATCCCATCCGGAAAATTTCATAGGAAATTTATCAAAAAAAACACCATCCCCCCAAGTTATTAACTGATTGTCCATAGCATGAAATGCGAGCATAATTGCTTTTTTTAGCCATTGATGTGTAATCCATGTACCATTGATTTTTTCTGATATACGCAACGTCCCATTATCTAAGCTATCCATGATTTCTCGAATAGCATTTTTGACGGTAAAATCAATGTTATTTTTTGAAATATATTCTTTTGTGTCAAAAGCACTTTCTATTATTTTTCGCAACTGATTCATATGTTTCATATCCCGTAATATAAAATTCGTTTGAGGATTTTATTTGTAATGGACTTTGAAAAATAATATCTTTGTTTAAGTAAATATTAGAAATTTACATCAACATGTTAACGATGTATTACTATATTTTTGAAATATACCGTGATATTCGGTTAAAGATATTATGTTGATACCTTTAAATAAAATTTATTCATATTTAACAAAATCTATTCTAATGAAGAATGACTGTCATTTAACATATTATCACTTAGATTATACCTATTTAATAACGTATACATTAATAATACTGCTGGTTCAATAACAAGAATTTATTTATTTATTTATTTTTGATAGAAACAATAAATATATATATATCACCACATAGTTATAACTTTTGCACTTATTCAAATTCATCTACTAATATAATTTTAAACGTATCTAAAAATGCTTTGATAATAAAAATATATGTTTTTTTAATTATGATGATTTAAATAATTGATGATAATGACTCATCGGAACGTAATGTTAACACTTCACACCCATTTTCTGTAACAACAATAGTGTGCTCATATTGCGCTGACAAATTATGATCTTTTGTTTTTACTGTCCATCCGTCATTTTCAGTATAAATATGGCGAGTACCTGCATTCACCATGGGTTCTATTGTTAATGTCATGCCTGATTTTAATATCACACCTTTATCATCAGCATCATAATGCAACACATGAGGAGCTTCATGAAAAAATTTTCCAATTCCATGCCCACAATATTCTCTCACTATTGAAAAATTCTGATTTTCAACAAATCTTTGAATGGTTTGACCTACTTTTTTTAAACGTATACCTGGTTTAATCATACGAATTGCTAAATAAAGACTTTCCTGAGTGATTTTACATAATCGATACCCCAACTTTGTAGGTCGACCAGCAATAAACATTCTAGAAGTGTCAGCATATAATCCGTCTTTAATTACTGCAATATCAATATTTATAATATCGCCTTCTTTTAATTTATGCGAATTATTTGGAATACCATGACACACCACTTCATTAATTGAGGTGCAAATAGACTTAGGAAATCCGTGATAACCAAGAGGAGCAGAAACAGCATGTTGTATTTGTGTAATATAATCATGGCAAATAGTATCCAATTCTCCAGTACTAATACCAGGTTGTACGTAAGCTTCAATCATTTCTAACACTTCTGCGGCTAACTTCCCAGAGATGCGCATTTTTGCTATATCTGCAAGAGTTTTAATAATAATTTTCATAATATATATATTATTAATTTTATTAACAAATACATAATATTTTCGCCTTACATCATATAACCTACGTATAAATCATGCGTTTAATTGAGCCAAATAATACCAAGGTAAATTTTATACCTCCGCGTTCCTGTTATCAAACAGGCATGCTTTATTTAAAAATAAATGTTAATTTATTTCTTGTGTTAGATTATTGTAAACACTATTCTTCGTATTTAACTTATCAAAAAATTATTATAACATGTATTATTTAATCTATCTATATTTAAATACCGATAACTGCCAACATTGTAAGTAATCTATTTAACAACCAATAGAGGTATATAATGGAAAACATTTCTATACGTGATATGCTTCAAGCCGGTGTTCATTTTGGTCACCAAACCCGTTATTGGAACCCCAAAATGAAACCTTTTATTTTCGGGGTTCGTAATAAAATACATATTATCGACTTAGAAACAACTAGTGTAATGTTCAAACAAGCTTTAATTGAGCTGAATAAAATTGCTGCGCTCAAGGGTAAAATTTTATTTGTAGGCACCAAACGTGCAGCTAGTGAATCAGTAAAAAAAACAGCACTGGCTTGTAATCAATTTTTTGTTAATCATCGTTGGTTAGGTGGAATGTTAACCAATTGGAAAACAGTACGCCAATCTATAAAACGTTTAAAAGATTTAGAAATTCAATCTCAGGACGGCACTTTTAAGAAATTAACTAAAAAAGAAGCATTGATCTTGAATCGAGAACTTATTAATCTAGAAAATAGTTTAGGAGGTATCAAAAATATGGGCGGGCTTCCAGACGCAATTTTTGCTGTTGGCGCAACACACGAACATATTGCTATAAAAGAAGCAAATAGCTTAGGGATTCCAGTCTTTGCGATAGTTGACACCAACTCTAACCCAGATGGAATAGATTTCGTCATTCCAGGGAACGATGATGCTGTACGTGCGATTAACCTATATTTAAATATAATATCTAATATGATACATATAAATGCGTTCAATACTTAATATAATTAATACTACACATAAATTTATTAATAATTAAATGTGTCATAATGTTTTCTATATATATTCTTAATACGATGATATTTCTATGAAAGAAAAAATGATTAATATTAATAGTGATTTAATTAAAAAATTACGTAAACGTACTAGCATTGGTGTCGTAGAATGTAAGCAAGCTTTGATTAAAGCCAATGGAGATCTTGAATTAGCTATAGATAACATGAGGAAATCCGGTTTAAAAACTGCTTGTAAAAAATCTGGACACACCACATCATCAGGTTTAATTGCAGTAGAAATAACACCCAATAAGCAATATGGTGTTATGATAGAAATAAATTGTGAAACTGATTTCGTAGCTAAAGATAGTACTTTTCAAGCGTTCGCTAAAACTGTTATTATTACGGCATTAAATGAAAAGATTAATAATCTTAATATACTACAAACTAAATTTGAAGAGCAGCGGGCTAATTTAATTGCAAAAGTTGGAGAAAATATAAACATTCGCAGGTTTGTTGTGTTGACAGGTGATTTTTTAGGGTGTTATGTACACGGATCCAAAATCGGGGTAATAGTTGCTGCTAGCGAAAATGCAACTTCAGATTTAATAAAACATATTTCCATGCACATTGCAGCTAGAAGTCCTAAATATATTAATGTAACTGATGTTCCTACAAATGTAATGAGCCGTGAGAATCATATTCAAATGGATATTGCTATGAGATCTGGAAAATCATACAAAATTTCAGAAAAAATAACCGAAGGACGTATGAATAAATTTATCAATGACATTGTATTAATAAAACAAAACTTCATAATGGATATTAACAAAACAGTGGAAGAATTATTGATTGAGTATCATATAAAAATTAATAATTTTGCTCGCTTTGAATTAGGTGAGGATATGTAAATTAATATTTTATATTATCGCTAAAATTTTAATTAATTAACACAGATCATCATTGGTTTTTAAAGTAATATATTCAATCCTTTTAACAATAAAAACTATTAATTAAATTGGTTAAAATCGGAATAATTATTGACATGCATATTATACTTTAAATAAGTTAGTGTTTGCTTCTGTTTATGCCATTTTTTGTGAGGAATATAATTAATGGTAACTCACACGAAACCAATTTACCGGCGTATCGTGCTTAAAATGAGCGGAGAAGCTCTACAAGGCACCGAAGGTTTTGGAATCGATACTACTGTATTAAACCGAATGGTTACAGAAGTTAAAGAATTAGTTAAAATAGGTATTCAAATAGGTATAGTTATGGGAGGTGGCAACTTGTTTCGTGGCGCTGAATTAGTTAAATCTGGTATGAATCGTATAGTAGGAGACCATATAGGAATGTTAGCTACTATAATGAATGGATTAGCTATGAGAAGCGCGTTAAATCATGCTTATGTTCATTCCCATTTAATGTCAGCTATTCCATTAAATGGGGTATGCGATCATTATAATTGGATGAAAGCTATTAACTTACTGTCTAATAATTGGGTGGTAATTTTTGCAGCTGGAACTGGGAATCCTTTATTCACTACTGATTCTGCTGCCTGTTTACGTGGTATTGAAATTAAAGCAGATGTAGTACTTAAAGCAACTAAAGTAGATGGTGTATTTTCTACTGATCCAATTCAGCACCCTGATGCTACGCTATATGAACAATTGAGTTATCAGGATGTATTGGAGCGCGAATTAAAAGTTATGGATTTGACAGCATTTACATTAGCACGAGAACACAATTTACCCATACGTATATTTAATATAAATAAACTTGGGGCGTTAAAAAGAATAATAATGGGGTATAAAGAAGGAACTTTAATAACCAAATAATTTCAAGATTGCAACACTCAAATAAATACTTAAATTTATATAAATTGATTTTTTGATTCAGAAATATAAATCAGAGGTATATGATGTGATTAATAAAATTGATAATATTCAAGAAGATTTAGAAATACATATGAAAAAATGTATTAAAAACTTTAAAACAAATATCAACAATATTCATATAGGACGTATTTCTCCAAATATATTAAATAACATCCGAGTAGACTACTATGGAATATCCACTCCGTTATCTCAAGTAGCAAATGCCATAGCGGAAGATTCACGTACTTTAGCTATTACAGTTTTTGACCATCAGTTGATCAAATCAACTGAAAAAGCTATTTTTATGTCTGATTTAGAATTAATTCCTATTTCTTATGGCAATACTATTCGAGTAACATTACCTGCATTAACTGAAGAACGTCGTCATAATTTAATAAAAATGGTACGCACTGAAGCAGAAAAAAGTAAAATAGCTGTAAGAAGTGTGCGGCGTATTGCTAATGATAAAACCAAAATTTTACTTAAAAACAAAAAAATTAATGAAGACGAAGAACATTTTTTTCAAAATGAAATTCAAAAGTTAACTAATATTTGGATTAAAGAAATTGATATTATTCTTATGAAAAAAGAATCAGAATTAATGAAATTTTAAATGTTAAATCGTACGTTGATAGATATTTATATACGTACTAACAACAAATAATAGATTTTTATCTCTACACCAAATGAGTAATTTAATTTATACATATGCAATCTTTAACAATTCTAGGTAGTACTGGATCTATTGGAAAAGCTACCCTATCTGTAATACAACAACACCCCGATAAGTTCTTTGTGCACGCATTAGTCGCTAAAAACAACGTTGCTGTCATGACAGAACAGTGCGTAACGATGTGCCCTAAATATGCATGTATGATATCTGAAGATGCAGCGCGAATATTGAAAAAAAATTTAATCGCCGCTGGAAAATATAATATTGAAGTATTATCTGGAGTAATGCATGCCTGTGAATTAGCATCAACTGATGATGTGGATATGGTGATGTCTGCTATAGTTGGAATTGCTGGATTAAAGCCTACTTTTTCCGCGTTACGCTCGGGTAAAAAAATATTGTTGGCAAATAAAGAAACTTTAGTTACTTGCGGACAACTGTTTATGAAAGAAGCCAAGCGATACCGTGCCTGTATACTGCCTATAGATAGTGAACATAACGCAATTTTTCAAAATCTACCAGAGATATGTCAGAAAAATTTAGGAAATACATCGTTATCTGAATGCGGTATATCTCGTATTGTACTAACTGCATCTGGCGGAATTTTCTTCAAAACGCCACAAGAACAATTAACCGAAATAACACCAGAACAAGCTTGCGCGCATCCTAATTGGGCTATGGGGCGTAAGATATCGGTAGATTCTGCTACTATGATGAATAAAGGATTAGAATATATTGAAGCACGTCATTTATTCAATGCTAAACCGAGTGAAATAGAAATTTTATTACATCCTCAGTCTATTGTCCATGCTATGGTATATTATTCAGACGGAAATATATTGGCGCATTTAGCGCATCCAGATATGAAAATTCCTATTGCGTACGCAATGGCTTATCCCAATAGAATAGGATTAAAAATCTCATCCAATATAGACATATATTATCTTAACAAATTATATTTTGATCAATTAGATAATCACAGTTATCCTTGCTTCCAATTAGCAATAGATGCTGATAATTGTAGTCAATCGGCTACTATTGTTCTAAACGCAGCAAATGAAATCGCCGTAGAAGCGTTTTTACATAAAATGATTGCTTTCACTGCAATTCCTGACGTCATTCGTCGTGTACTTGATGCAATAAATTTAAATGATCCTAATGATATAGATGATGTTTTATATATTGATCAAAAAGCTCGTGAGAAAGCAATATCTATATGTATCACATAATAAGTAACATTATCTTTAACAAAAGATATCACAATTGCCACATATGTATCATATAAATTATGAGTAATTTCATTAATCTGTAATTATAGTGTTAATTATTATAAAATAAACACTTTTTACTTAGCACAAAGGTATTTAATTTGGAAAATAAATAAATGTGATATTATCTCAACATGATCAAGATCTTAGCACTCTTTCATCTAATTTATTACCGCGCCATGTTGCTATCATCATGGATGGTAATGGGCGTTGGGCAAGAACACGAGGAAAATTACGTATTGTTGGGCATCAGGCTGGATTTAATGCGGTCCGGCGTGCTGTTCATTTCGCTGTTAATTATAGGTTCGACGCATTAACTTTATATGCATTTAGCAGTGAAAACTGGAAACGTCCTGACAAAGAGATTGATTCTTTAATGCAATTGTTTTCTCATGCTTTAAATAATGAAATAGATGTTCTACATAAGAATAATATCAAGCTAAGAATCATAGGGGATATTAATCGATTTTCCGTTGAATTACAAAAAAATATACACCGTTCTGAAAAATTAACTTCTAACAATAGTGGGCTTACGCTTAATATTGCTGCAAATTATGGAGGACGATGGGATATTATCCAAGGAGTAAAACAACTTGCTACGCAAGTGCAGCAAGGAATGTTAACACCTAATCAAATTGACGAAGATGCTTTATGTAAATGTATCTGTATGAATGAATTAGCTCCAGTAGATTTGGTGATTCGAACAGGAGGTGAACATCGTATTAGTAATTTTTTGCTTTGGCAAATAGCATATGCTGAATTATTTTTTACAGATGTATTGTGGCCTGATTTTAATGACGTCATATTTAAAAGAGCGCTAAATACTTTTATGAAACGAGAGCGCCGATTTGGAAACAGTGCATCTATTTAATTTTCAATACACATGTAATTAAGGAAAAAAAGTGTTAAAAACCCGTTTAATTAGCACGTTTATCCTGATTCCTATCACCATTTTGATGGTGTTTTTATTGCCCATTATACCATTTTCGATTGCTGTATTTATCATTTGTTTAATTAGTGCGTGGGAATGGGGGAAAATGCATCATTTTTCTGATTATATACACCGAATATGGATATGCGCTATATTTGGATCATTGTGTATTACAATGATAGTTATAATATCAAAAAACTATTCATATTCCAATAATTGGCATATTTTTTGGTATATTTTCGGCAGCATTAGTATAGTATGGTGGGTACTAGCGTTTTCATTAATATTATCTTACCCTGATTCTGCTATTTTCTGGAAAAACTCTAATGTACTACGTTTTTTTTTCGGAATATTAACAATATTACCATTTTTTTGGGGGATATTAACGTTGCGTCAATTTCATCATATCAACGATAACATCGTCGGGACATGGTGCTTACTGCATATTGTAATATTAATTTGGATTAATGATTCAAGTGCATATTTTATCGGTAAAACATTAGGGCGGCATAAATTATTAGAAAAAGTATCTCCTAAAAAAACTTGGGAAGGATTTATTGGAGGCATATTAATTTCAACGGGAATTTCCTGGTTATTTAGTAAATATATGCCAATCAAGGTGATACATCCATCTCTTATATTTATTTACTCTATCATCGCAATTATAGTTTCTACAATAGGAGATTTAACTGAAAGTATGTTTAAGAGAGAAGCTGGCATTAAAGATAGCGGAAGTTTCATTCCTGGACATGGGGGAATTTTAGATCGTATAGACAGCTTATTTGCTGCAGTGCCTATTTTTGTTTACCTAATATTATTAAGTCTGTATTAATATCATTATCAAAAAATAGAGAATTCATTAACATCATGTTATTACATTTTTTTTGGAACTTAACCACATTTATCCTTGCATTAAGTGTGCTTATCACAGTTCATGAATATGGACATTTTGTAGCAGCACGTTTTTTAAAAGTAAAAGTAGAGCGATTTTCTATAGGATTCGGTCCTGTTTTATGGAGTTGGCGAGATTCACATGATACCGAATACGTAATTTCCGTTGTTCTTTTTGGTGGATACGTTAAATTATTTAATACTCAAAAAAAAATAGCATCTTGCAATGAAGAATATAATAAATCATTCGATTGTAAACGTATTTGGAAAAAAAGTGTTATTGTAGTTTCAGGACCCATTTTTAACTTTCTTTTTGCTATTGTGTTATACACGTTAGTTTTTATGATAGGCGTGCCTATTTATAAACCAATAATCCATTCCGTTATACCTAACTCCATTGTTGCTCAATCGAATGTACCATCTGGTGTAGAAATTAAATCAATTAACAATATTTTGACTCGTGATTGGGATGCAGTACGTTTGGAAATTCTTAATAGCATAGGTAAGGAAAAAATTGTTATTTCTGCAACACCAATAAATAATACACATATTCAAACCTATATCATTAATTTATCTCATAACTGGTTCAATAAATCTACTAATAATAAAGATCCTATAATAACATTGGGCATTCTTCCTTTTAATACACATGTATTACCAATCTTGTCAAGAATACAACCTGATTCTGCCGCACAACGAGCTGGTTTAAAAATTGGAGATAAAATAATCTCAATTGACGATCAATTAATACATAATTGGGAGTCATTCATTACAATTATTAAAAATAATCCAGAAAAAACTTTTAAAATTATAGTAGAACGGAAAAATAAAATATTAGACTTCAGTTTAACACCAAATAAAAAATATCTGATTCCTTCTGATAAAGTAGAAGGAGTTATAGGAGTTTTTCCGAAAATCATTTGTATCCCAACAAAACATCATACAATCCGTCAATATGGATTATATTTAGCTATACTAGAAGCTTGCGAAAAAACATGGAAATTGATATGCCTAACAACTAACACATTATTTAAATTGATTACTGGAGATGTTGGGATAAGCCATCTCAGCGGCCCAATCGCAATAGCGCAGGGAGCAGGTGCATCAGCTCAATCTGGGGTAATTTACTATCTCATGTTTTTATCTTTAATTAGTATCAATTTAGGTATTATTAATTTATTACCGTTTCCAACATTAGATGGAGGACACTTATTTTTCTTTATGATAGAAAAAATAAAAGGGAAATCAATATCGAAAGAAACACAGAGTTTTGGTTATATCATTGGATCTATTATACTCACGTTAATAATGTGCTTATCAATTTTCAATGATATATCTAGATTATGGTAATTAATAAAAATTTAAACTAAAAAAATTAAAATAAATGACAATAGATGAAAAGAATATTTATAGCATTCTTATTGATAATTAGTAATGTAGCACACAGCGCTGATACAACCATAAGCAAAATTCTTTTTAACGGATTAAAAAGAATTGCTTTAGATACAGTATTGTTCAATTTGCCTTTAAAAATTGGAGCTATTATTAATGATGAAGATATTGCTAATAGTATTAAAGTGTTATTTTCTACAGGATATTTTGAAGAAATCACAATATCTAATAATGAAAAAGGAATTATTATAATCCAAGTGAAAGAACGTCCAGTAATTGATAATGTTAATTTTCATGGGAATAAAATAATTACAGAAGATGTAATAAAAAAAACATTAAATGCAAAAAAAATACAATCAGGTGAGCCATTTAATGAATGTTCTATTTTTGAATTAAAACGAGAATTGGATAATTTATACCATAACTTTGGTAAATTTACAGCTACAACTAAAATAACAGTTATTCCTCTATCAAGAAATCGTGTTAATTTGAAAATAATATTTACTGAAGGTAAAACCGCCAAAGTACAACAAATCAATATTTTTGGTAATCATGCATTCCATACAAAAAAATTATTATCACAATTTAAATTATATAGAAAAATTAAATGGAGACCCATATTATCCAATAAACAATATCAACAACAAAAATTATTTCATGACTTAGAGGAATTACGTAATTTTTACTTAAACCATGGTTACGCTAAATTTCATATTGATGAAACACAAATCGATTTAACACCAAATAAAAAATACATTTACCTTTCTTTATATATTAATGAAGGCATGCAATATACATTTGATTCTGTAAAATTACATGGAAATATATTAGATTATTTTCCTAATATTGAGGAATACATGAGAATTTTTCCTGGAGAATTGTATAGTAAAAATAAAATTCAAGAAATAGAACGTAACATACGATACGTGTTAAGCAAACATGGTTACATTCAACCTATCATATCAATAGAACCTGACATAAATGACAACAATAAAGCAATAAAATTATATGTATATGTCGATATAGGGCGTCATTTTTATGTGCGTGAAGTACGTTTTGAAGGTAATAATATTACTAAAGATGAAGTAATTCGTAGAGAAATACATCAAACAGAACAAATGCAATTAGATTATACTCGTATTGTTCAAGCCCAAGACCGACTTAGACGTCTTTGTTACTTTAAAACTGTAAATACTCGTATTGCATATGTATCGGATGCTTTAAACCAAATCGACATTATTTACAAAGTTGAAGAACGTAATACTGGTAATTTAAATTTGAGCGTCGGATTCGGAACAGAAAGTGGTATAAATTTACAATTCGGAATGTATCAAGAAAATGTATTAGGTTCAGGCAATTCTATAGCTGTTGCTAGCACTAAAAACCATTATCAAACTTATGCTGAAATATCATCTGTACAACCTTACTGTGGCGTTAATAATATTAGCGTAGGTGGGAAAATATTTTTTAATGACTTAAATACTAACAAAACGGGTTTATCAGATTATAATTTGAAAAATTGTGGCATTAATATTAATTGCTCATATCCGATTATTGAATACAATACGTTTAATATAGGATTAAATTATATATCTAATTATTTAAGTAAAGTAGCTCCTCAAGTAGCAATATGGCGTTATCTAAAATCTACAAAAATTCATCCAAAAATGTCGATTAACAATAAATTTTTAGATGATACTATTAATTTTCATACAAATGATTTTTTATTGGTTTCAGGATGGACTTTTGATAACTTGAATCATGCTTATTTTCCTACATACGGCGTACGCGCTAATGTATCAAGTACATTAACGCTACCTGGGTCTAATAATCAATATTATAAAATACTAATTAATTGCAATAGCTATATGCCTTTCGACCAATATTATAATTGGATAATAATGAATTCTATATATGCTGGTTATTGTGGAAGTATACATAAAAAAGAAAATCCTTTTTATGATAACTTTTACGCTGGAGGCATTGGAACAATACGCGGATTTAGACTAAATAGTATAGGACCAAAAGCTGCCTATTATCATTGCAACGATTCAAGCCAAAACTATACTACATGTGCAATAAAAAACTCTCAAGATACTGTTGGCGGAAATGCAATAACTCTTTTTAAAACTGAGCTAATCATTCCTATTACATATTTTAATATACAACATTCTGATATTGTACGTATTTCTCTATTCTTAGACACAGGTACTGTATGGGATACTTTTTGGAAAAACACTGAAGCAACACAAAAAGCTGGTATTGTAGATTATAGCATTCCAAGTAATATTCGTATATCCAGTGGTATAGCCTTGAAGTGGGTATCTCCAGTTGGACCAGTGATTTTTTCTTATTCAAAATTAATAAAAAAATATCTTGGAGATATAGAAGAACCATTTCAATTTAGTATCGGAAAAACATGGTAAAATTTAGGTGCGGTATAGAAATAACAAATATCTTATCAAAGTATAAATTTTATATTTTATTAAATTAAGAGGTTTACAGTGAAAAAGTGGACATATATATTAAGTATAGTGATTTGGATAACACAAATTAACCCTGTTGGGGCTACGGACAAAATTGCGATAGTTAATATTTCTAATATTTTCCAACAATCTTCACAACGCGCGAAAATCATTAAACAACTTGAGTATGAATTTAGAGATCGTGCTACCGAATTAGAAAAGATGGAGCACGATCTACAAATGAAAATACAAACATTACAACGAGATGGCGCTACCATGAAAGCAATCGAACGTAGTGAATTAGAAAAATCGTTAATAAATCAACGTGAAATTTTCTCTAACAAAGCTAAAGAATTTCAACAAGACAATCATTCACGTCAGACAGAAGAAAGAGATAAAATTCTGAATATGATTCATAATGTAGTGACGAATGTTGCTAAAAAAGAAAATTACGACATAGTAATCGACACTAATGCTGTAGTGTATCACAGTATTCATATTACAGATATTACCAATTCTGTAATGAAACAAGTTGGATAAATTATGATCGGGATGCGATTATATGACCTAGCACAACAGTTAAATGCTAAATTACATGGAGATGAAAATATTATTATTACTGGTGTTGCGTCTATAAATAACGCACGAGTAGGGCATATTACTTTTTTAAAAGATCAGCGATTTCTCAGTCAACTAAGCTCCTGTCGCGCCTCAGCAGTGATATTGTCTAAGAATAACTTAATTTTTTGTAAGGTTGCTGCATTAGTAGTAGAAGATCCTTATATTGCGTATGTTAAAATAGCGCGATTAATGGATACTACCCCTAAGCCATCGAAAAACATTGCATCTGAAGCAATTATAGCTCCAGATGCAATGTTAGGCCAAAGAGTAGGGATTGGTGCTAATGCAGTTATAGAATCTGAAGTAATTTTAGGGGATGATGTAATCATTGGTCCTGGAAGTTTCATAGGAAAAAAATCAAAAATAGGAACAGGTACACGTTTATGGGCCAACGTTACTATATATCATGAAGTAGAAATTGGTGAATTCTGTTTAATACAATCTGGAGCTATAATTGGTTCTGATGGATTTGGGTATATTAATGACCATGGTGTGTGGATTAAAATTCCTCATTTAGGAACAGTAAAAATTGGAAATAATGTAGAAATAGGTGCTTGTACTACTATTGATCGAGGAACATTAGATGATACTACAATTGAAAACGGAGTAATTATTGATAATCAGTGCCAAATTGCTCATAATGTCATAATAGGTGCGCACACTGCAATAGCAGGCGGTGTCATTATGGCCGGAAGTTTAACAATCGGACGATATTGCATGATAGGTGGAGCTAGCGTGATTAATGGGCACATAAATATTTGTGATAAAGTTACGATAACCGGAATGGGTATGGTAAGTAAAACAATAACACAACCTGGTATTTACTCATCAGGTATTCCTGTACAACCAAATACAGTATGGTGGAAAACTGCCGCGTTAATTATGCGGATTAGTAATATGAATAAACGTATAAAAACTATAGAAGAAAAATTAAAAAAACTACTGTTCCTATAAATTTTACGATAATTAGGACAGTTTATTCTTTATCCTGTTAGGATGAACGGGATAAATATTGTTAATACGATTTATTATCTTAGACAGGAATAGAAAACCTTGATTAATGATACTTGTATTTTGCACATTGAGGAAGTTTTAGAGCTTTTGCCACATCGATTTCCATTTTTGTTAGTTGATCGTGTACTAAATTTTGAAAAAGGAAAATTTTTAAGGGCGGTAAAGAATGTTTCCTTTAATGAACCATTTTTTCAAGGTCATTTCCCAGGAAAACCCATCTTTCCTGGGGTACTAATTTTAGAAGCTATGGCTCAAGCGACAGGCATCTTAGCCTTTAAAAGTACAGGTAAATTAGCTCCAGGAGAATTATATTATTTTGCTGCAATTGATGCAGCTCGATTCAAGCGTCCAGTACAACCTGGTGATCAAATGATACTTGATGTAGAATTTATTAAAGAAAGACGTGGTATTGCACGCTTTAAAGGAATCGCTACAGTAAACGAAGAAATGGCTTGTGAAGCATCAATGATGTGCGCTCGTAGAAAGGAAATTTAATCTGATGATTCATCAATCTGCCATTATACATCCTAGTTCTATAATAGAAGAAGGAGCTATAATACACAAGAACGTCCATATCGGGCCATTTTGTTTTATTGGGGCGCAAGTTGAAATAGGGGCGCGAACTTTGCTGAAATCTCATATTGTAATTAATGGCATTACTCAAATTGGCGAAGATAATCAAATTTATCAATTTGCTTCTCTTGGGGAAGTGAACCAAGATTTAAAATACGCAAAAGAATCTACGCGCATAGAGATTGGTCATTATAATCAGATTAGAGAAAGCGTCACTATTCATCGCGGTACTATACAAGGTAAAAAAGTTACCAAAATAGGAAATAGCAATTTGTTTATGATTAACGTACATATTGCTCATGATTGCATAATAGGAGATCATTGTGTCATGGCCAACAACGTTACCTTGGGCGGGCACGTAAGAGTGGATAATCATACTATTATTGGAGGGATGACCGCGATCCATCAATTTTGTATTGTTGGAACGCATGTTATGATTGGAGGGTGTTCTGGTGTAGTTCAAGATATTCCACCATTCATAATAGCCCAAGGAAATCACGCAACACCTTTTGGATTAAACATTGAAGGTTTAAAACGACGAGGTTTTAGTCGTTCCTCTGTACACGCTATTCGAGATGCTTATAAAATTTTATATCGTAGCAATAAAACTGTTGAATCAGCTAAATCAGCTTTAAAAGCATTAGCAGCAGAACATCCAATTATCAATGAATTTGTAGATTTTTTAATACGCTCTCAAAGAGGAATTATTCGTTAACAATGTCATCTACCGTCTATGTGTGATCGTACTATTATTATAGGTATAGTAGCAGGAGAAGCTTCTGGAGATATTTTAGGCGCAGGATTAATCCGTGCATTAAAAAAATACTTAAAAAAAGTATGTTTTTTTGGGATTGGTGGCCCTTGTATGCAATCTGAAGATATGAAATCCTGGTATAATATAGAAGAGTTATCAGTTATGGGTTTTGCTGAAATCATTATGAAGTTGCCACGACTATTATATATTCGTAGAAATTTAGCTCGTAGATTTATTCACTTAAAACCCGATGTTTTCATTGGTATCGATTCTCCAGATTTTAATATTTCGTTAGAAAATCACTTGAAAAAACGTGGAATTCGTACAATTCATTATGTTAGCCCATCAGTATGGGCATGGAGGAAAAAACGTATTTTTGCACTTAAAAAAGCTACCGATAATATTTTGCTTGTTCTGCCTTTTGAAAAAAAAATATACGATCACTTCAATATACCATGTCAATTTATTGGGCATTCATTAGCAGATCAAATACCACTTAATCCAAATAAAGTCTCTGCTCGTCAAAAATTAGGTATTCCTCATGATGTATACTGTTTAGCGGTATTACCAGGCAGCAGAATTAGGGAAATTAAAATGTTAGCTCATGATTTTTTAGTATGCGCTAAATTATTAAAAAATAATTTTCCTGATCTTGAAATTTTAGTGCCATTAACTAATCAAACATCTATAAAAAAATTTATTAGTGTTGCATCAAAATCGGTTAAATATCGTATTCTAAACAACCAATCAGCATGGGAAATAATGATGGCAGCAGATGTTTCATTAGTAACCGCTGGAACAGCAACTTTAGAATGTATGTTGGCCAAATGCCCCATGGTTGTAGCTTATCGCATGCATCCCCTAACATTCATGTTGGTCAAGCATTTTATAAACGTTCCCTGGATATCACTACCTAATTTATTAGCAGGTCATGAATTGGTAAAAGAATTTATTCAAAACAACTGTCGTCCTGAAAATTTAGCACAAACATTAATTAATTTATTAAATGATAATAATAATCGACATACAGTATTGAAAAAAAAATTTAGACAATTACATTACAGAATTAGATGTAAAGCAGATGAACAAGCAGCTCATGCAGTTTTGAGATTAATCAAATGACAACAATGTTATCTACTACGCAAGTAAAAAATAATAAAATATCAAAAACATTATCTGTCAAAAAATTTAAACTAATTGCAGGAGTAGATGAATCAGGATGTGGATCATTAGTTGGATCAGTAATAGCAGCTGCAGTGATATTGCATCCAATACAACCAATTCTTGGATTAGCTGATTCCAAGACATTAAACAAAAATAAAAGACTTCATTTATATAAAAATATTATTAAAAACGCATTATCCTGGAGTATCGGATATGCTGATGTTACAGAAATTGATCGTTTTAATATTTTGGAAGCTCGTTTATTAGCAATGAAACGAGCAGTGCACAATTTATCTGTTAAACCAGATTTGATTTTAATAGATGGAAATCGTGCTCCAGGATTTACGGAAATACCTTATCAATGTTTTAGCAAAGGAGATGCTCGAATAGCGGTTATAAGCGCAGCTTCCATTATAGCTAAAGTTACTCGTGATCAAGATATGATTATATTAGATGCACAATATCCAAAATATGGATTTGCTCAAAACAAAGGATACCCTACTTTTTTTCACTTACAACAACTAGCACTATACGGCCCTATATTGCATCACCGAAAAAGCTTTGCTCCTGTAAAACAGGTAATTTTTGATATTAATAGGCAATTCTATATTTAATATAATGAGATATACATTATTACTTATGATCTTTTTAAATTATGATAAAACCACGTTTTATTCACTTGCACGTACATAGCGATTACTCCATGATCGATGGGTTAGCTACAGTAAATAAATTAATAAAAAAAGCGGCATATCTTAAAATGCCTGCGCTAGCTCTTACTGATTTTAACAATTTATTTGGATTTATTAAGTTCTATGATGTTGCTTATAAATCAGGAATCAAACCAATTATTGGAGCAGATTTTTTAGTACAAGACCTCATCGTTGGTAGCAAACCCAGCGAATTAACATGCTTGGTTACTGATAAACAGGGTTATCATCATTTAATTATGTTGATTTCAAAAGCATATAAAAATAAATGTAGTAATATTGTTCTTATGATTCAACGTCATTGGCTCACAGAATATAACAAAGGTTTAATTCTACTTTCTGGAGGGCGTAACGGAGATATCGGTAGATATTTATTAAGAAATGAAAAATCAAAGATAGAAGAATGTTTATATTTTTATTCCAAGTATTTTCCAAATAGATATTATCTAGAATTAATACGTACTGGCCGTCAACATGAAGAATCTTATTTGCAATTAGCAATAGAATTATCAATAGTCAAGGGACTACCGGTGGTAGCCACCAACGATGTACGCTTCATTAATGAAAAAGATTTTTTAGCGCATGAAGTCCGCGTAGCGATATATGCTGGTACTACATTAAATAATGTTCAACAATTACACAAATATAGTTCACAACAATTTATGAAAAGTGAACAAGAAATGTGTGAATTATTTTCTGATATACCAGAATCTTTAGTAAATAGTGTAGAAATTGCTTACAGATGTAATCTCACTATTGATTTAGACGGGTATTTTTTGCCAAAATTTCCTACTGGGTGTAGGTCTGCTAAAGATTTTCTTACTACACACGCAAAAACAGGATTGGAAGAGCGTTTAATTTTATTATTTCCAAAGACTAAAGAACGTCTTATTAAGCGAAAACCGTATGATTTACGATTGGAACATGAATTACAAGTAATTAATAATATGAATTTTCCTAGTTATTTTTTAATCGTTATGGAATTTATCAAATGGGCTAAAAATAACGATATTCCAGTTGGGCCTGGAAGAGGTTCCGGTGCTAGTTCACTAGTAGCTTATGTTTTAAAAATTACAGAACTTGATCCATTACAATTCGATTTGCTGTTTGAACGTTTTCTTAATCCAGAACGTATATCTATGCCTGATCTAGATATTGATTTTTGCATGGATCATCGTGATTTAGTAATTGAACATGTCTCTAAAACTTACGGATCAGACGCTGTATCTCAAATTATTACGTTTGGGACTATGGCAGCTAAAGCAGTGATTCGAGATGTAGGTCGTGCACTAGGGCATCCTTATGCATTGATTAATCGTATCGCTAAATTAATTCCATCAGAATCGGGAATAACATTAAAAAAAGCTGTCTCTATCGAACCTCAACTTAAATTGCTTTATGAAAATGACGAAGATATTACAGTGCTCATCGATATGGCCTTTCAACTAGAAGGTATTGTGAGAAATGTAAGCAAACATGCAGGAGGGGTAGTAATTGCGCCTATAAAAATTACTGATTTTTCTCCCTTGTATTACGATAACGACAGTATTCATCCAATGACTCAATTTGATAAAGATGACATTGAACGTATTGGTTTAATAAAATTTGATTTTCTTGGTTTGCGTACATTGACTATTATTAATCATGCATTAAAAATGATTAATAATACGCGTCTTCAACATGGTCTTACTATTATTGATATACATTCCATATCGTTACATGATCAAAAAAGCTTTCATATACTTCAATCTTCAAAAACTACTGCAATATTTCAATTAGAATCACGTGGTATAAAAGAATTAATTAAACGTTTAAAACCAGATTGTTTTGAAGATTTGATAGCATTGATTGCGTTATTTCGTCCAGGACCGCTACAATCAGGTATGGTAGATAACTTCATCAACAGAAAGCACGGTTATGAAACTATTTCTTATCCTGATGCTAAATGGCAACATGAATCTTTACGTCCAGTATTGGAATCGACTTACGGAATTATTTTGTATCAAGAACAAGTTATGCAAATAGCACAAGTACTTGCAGGTTATACACTTGGACAAGCCGATATATTAAGACGTGCTATCGGTAAAAAAAAACCAGAAGATATGGCTAAACAACGCTCTTTTTTTAATTTAGGTTCTGCAAAAAATGGTATCGATACTACACTATCAATGAAAATTTTTGATCTTGTAGAAAAATTCGCCGGTTATGGTTTCAATAAATCTCATTCTGCAGCATATGCATTAATATCTTATCAAACATTATGGTTAAAAACACATTATCCTTCTGAATTTATGGCGGCAGCATTAAGTTCTGATATGGATAATTTAAATAAAGTAGCATACCTAATAAATGAATGTCAAAAAATGAAACTTATAATTTCACCCCCAAATATTAACACTAGTCAATATCATTTTTATGTTAATGCAAATAAAGAAATTGTTTATGGATTTGGAGCTATAAAAGGAATAGGAAAAGCCTCTATAGAATCTATAATAAAATCTCGTAATAAAGGTGGTAATTTTAAAGAATTATTTGACTTCTGTATTCGAGTCGATAGTACAAAAATAAATCATCGTATGATTGAAAAATTAATTTTTTCCGGATCCTGCGATTCGTTTGGAATACATCGTTCAAAATTAATAGCATCACTTAATGATGTACTAAACCGTGCAAATCAACATATTAAAAATAAACATAGTAAACAAACAGATATATTTGAAATACGTTTAGATGAACCTAATACTATTGGGATATCTGATCGTAATGACAACGCGCCATGCTCTAATCAATTATTATTAGAAAAGGAAAAAGAAGTTCTTGGATTATATTTAACCAGTCATCCTACTGTTCAATATATAAAAACAATAAAACATTGTACACCTAATGCCGTTAATATAAAAGATGTTATACTAGAAACAGATAATAAAATAGTGCATATTTTTGGTTTAATTGTATCAATTCGAACAAAATTAAGTAAGAGAGGAAACCGTGTTGTATTTTTTATTTTAGAAGATTATTCTGGTCGATTAGAAATAATAATATTTGAAACGCTGATTCATAAATATCAATATTGTTTAAAAGAAAATAATTTATTACTTGTTACAGGCGTGATCAATATTGATAAGATACATGGTCATTATAAAATGATTGCACGGAAATTAGAAGATATCAATGACATTCATAAAAAACATGCACGTAGTTTATCTATCACATTAAAGAATAAACAAGTTGACAATCAATTGTTAACCAATATTCATTTTTTTTTAGAAAAAAATAAACTTGGAACTTTACCGGTATATTTTTTTTATCAAAAACATGGCATTCAGATTAAATTATATTGCGGAAAAAAATGGCATATTACCTTAACTGATCAGTTATTGACGAATCTACGTAGTCTTGTTGGGGATGATCAAATCAAATTAGAATTACATTAATTTAATAACAGGAATTTTATGGGTTTAAATGTTCTTGACTTTGAAAAACCTATCCTAGATTTAGAAGAAAAAATTAATTCTTTAACATCGATGGTACACTTAGATAAAAAATCAAAAAAAAATGTTGATGCAGAAATTAATCGTCTTCGTTCTAAAAGCGTTGAGCTTACCCAAAAAATATTTTCTAATTTAAATGCCTGGCAAATTGCTCAATTAGCACGAC